>JBBRCR010000029.1:0-33255 GCA_038204695.1 Opitutales bacterium
GTTCCGGAACGGCCGGCTGCCGGCCGATGCACCGCCGGTCGTGCAGGAGGCGAGAGCGACGTTCCTGGCATCGAACGTGAGCTGCGGGATCGATGTTTTTTTCGGGGGCGGCACGTACGACCTGGATCGACAGGCCCAGGCGGGACACCTGATTGATTCCGGGCTGCAAGCCGCGCGGCCCGAGTGGTTCACCGATGAGATCATTCCGCGACGTTATGGCGGAGAGGATTACCGGCACGCCGGGGGGCTTTGGATCGGGACGGTATTGAGCACGTATGGAATTCTTTTCAATCGCGAGTCGCTGCAGCGGCTCGGTTTCAACCGCGAGCCAGACGAATGGGCTGATCTCGCGGACCCCCGCCTCGTCGGCGAAGTGGGACTGGCCGATCCGACGAAGAGCGGTTCGGTGGCAAAGGCATTCGAAAACATCCTCCAGCAGCAGATGCAGCGCCGGCTGCACGCGCTCGAAGCGGCCGGGCCGGACGCGGAGCCCGCCGCGCGGGAGGCACGAGCGGTGCGCGAGGGCTGGTTGGAAGGACTGCGGCTTCTCCAACGCATTGGCGCCAACGCCCGCTACTTTACCGACAGTTCGCAGAAGCCGCCGATCGATGTGGCGGCGGGAAACTGCGCGGCCGGGCTGTGCATCGATTTCTATGGGCGCCAGCAGCAGGAGGCGGTGCGGCGGCGCGCCGGTTCTGATCGGCTGGGCTATGTTTCGCCCGCAGGTGGTTCGGTTGCATCGGTCGATCCCGTGGCCTTGTTGCGCGGCGCGCCGCACCGCGAGGTGGCGATCGCCTTTATTGAATACACGCTGTCGATGGAGGGGCAGAAACTCTGGAATTTTCAGCCGGGCACACCGGGTGGACCGGAGCGTTTTGTGCTGCGAAGGCTGCCGGTACGGCGGGATTTCTACGCGCACGAAGAATGGAAGCCCTACCGCAGTGATCCCGATGAGTCCCCCTTCGAGCAGCGGGATCCTTTGATTTACCGCGAGGCGTGGACCGGCACGATTTTTCGAGAGATGGCATTCGTGGTGCGTGTCATGTGTCAGGATACACACCGGGAGCTGGCGCGCGCCTGGCGCGCGATCATAACGGCACCCGAGCCGGCGCGAACAAACGCACTGCGAATGCTGCAGGATTTGTCCGCCGTCGATTACGAGCGAACGCGGGGCGAGATTCGCACCCGGCTCGGCTCACGCGACAAGGTCGAGGAACTGCGGCTGGCACGTGAACTTGGGGATGGCTTCCGGCGGAACTACGCGCGCGCGGAGGCGATGGCGAAGCAATTGGATTGAAATCCGACGGCTCCACTCGCTGGCGCTCGCCGCCAACGAATCGAGTCTGCGTTGGGGTGGGCAATCGAAACACTGGACCTTGCACAACGGCTGGCGCCGCAACCAAAGGAAACGTTTGGATTAGACACTGAGGTTACAGAGGGGGAGTGGCGGTCACGGAGAAAGACAGATGCGGGTTGGTATGTCTGGTCTCCTCTGTGTCCTCTGGTTCGACCTCTGTGCGCTCTGTGACCAAAGGATTGGGCGCTCAAAATTCGTCGCAACCTTGCATTGGGCGATTGGAAAGTCGCGCGCCCAATGAAGATGTGGCGGCGCTTCCGGCGCGACGGGCTCACAACGCCGCGAACGCCCCGGCGAAAGCGCGCTTGTCGACGGCGCGGAAAAACGAGGTGCCCGCGACAAACGTGTCGGCGCCGGCGGCCCGGCATTCCCGGGCGGTCTCGACATCAATCCCGCCGTCCACCTCCAGCCGGAACGCCAGGTTGCGTTCGCGGCGCCAGGTATGCAGCTGGGCAATCTTGGCCACCACATCGCGGCGGAATGCCTGGCCGCCGAACCCGGGCTGCACGGTCATCGCGAGCACGAGATCGACTTCGGCGAGGAACGGTTCAACCGCCGCGGCGGGCGTGTCGGGGTTGAGGACGATGCCGGTCTCGCAACCCAGCGCCCTGATTCGGGCGAGCGTGCCCCGATGATCGTACGCCGGCTCAATATGAATGCTGATGAGATTGGCACCCGCGCGGGCAAACGGTTCGATATAGCGCTGCGGCTCGTCCATCATCAGATGCGTGTCGAAAAATAGCGCGTTGCCCGCCCGACGCAGCGCGGCGAGCGTCTCAGGCCCAAACGAAAGATTGGGCACGAAGTGCGCGTCCATGATGTCGCAGTGCAGCCACGGCAGACCGAGATCGGCCACGATTCGGGCGCTGGCGGCAAGGTTGGCGTGATCGCCGGCGAGCAGCGAAGGATTCAGCAGCGAAGCGTGCATGAGGTTCGACGACTGGGAGAAGCAGTTGGAGCGCGACCGGAGCGACGCGCGTTACCAGAGGTCCAGCGCCGTATGGACGACTTTTTTGGCGAGTGCCTCGGCGAGCAACGGCAGCGACTGGTATTCGGATTGCAGCTGGCCGCCGTCGGTGAACGCCTCGCGCACGGCATTGACGGTGCGGTTTTCGAAAATCGGCGCAGCGGTGCGATTGTCGCGCAGCGTGCACGTGGCGCCAAGCGTCAGATTGAATTTCCGCGCAAGCCCGGTGTCGCCTTCGCGTACCGCGGCGACATCACGATGGAAGTCGGTGACAACGACGGTCAGGGTGGCGTCGGCGCCGCTGGCGGAATTGACCAGCGTCGTGCGGCCGTCGCGCGCAAAGGCCTCGCGCAGATGCGTGCTCAGCAACGGCTGCGATTGCGGCAGGAGGGTTTTGTTGGCGACCGGTTCGATGTAAATGGTGCGAAACGTGGCGGGCGTGCCGGTGCCGAGTTGGTAATTTGCGCAGCTGCTGAAGAGGCCCAGGCAGGAGAAAAGAAGGAGTACAAGACGCGCGACCATGATGCAGGTAAGTGGATGGGCGGCGCGTCGTCCGAGCGCAAGCACCGGCCGCGGTTCCATCGGCACGCAATTTTCTTCCTGACAGATTTATCAGCCGGTGGAATTTGTGAACGGAATCGCGCTGCCCAGCGTTACGATATCCCAATCCCCCCGCCGGGTCCCTCCCGGCGATTGCTGCAAAGAATCGCCAGACCATCCGCGAAACGGGTGGGTCGCGACGGTGCTTTTCACGGCTTCGCCGGCCACGCCCCCCACACCCCATGAAGACATCATCTGCGAAATACCTCCTCACTTTCAATCTGGTCTGGCTGGGATTCGGGCCGCTGGCGTACGCGCAAACGACCGCCGGGGTCCAGCGCGCTGCCGCCCAACAGGCGGTCGAGCTCTCGCCGTTTGTCGTCGAGGAGGACGCCGAGCAGGGCTACTACGCGTCCCAGACGCTGGCGGGAGGACGAACCCGCCAGGATATCAAGGACATTGGTTCCTCCATTCAGGTCGTGACCAAGGAATTGATGGACGACCTCGCCGTGACCGGCATCGAGGAGCTTTTCCAATATACCACCAGCACGGAGGTGGGCGGCATTTTGGGCAACTTCGTCGGCGCGTCGGATGGGGGCGGCGGGGACGTGAGCACGGGAGACGCCCGCCGGGACCCCGACTCGACGTCACGCGTGCGCGGGTTGGCGGCGCCGGATCGGGCGCGGAATTTTTTCAAGACCGACATTCCATTCGACTCGTACAACACCGATCGCGTCGACATCAACCGGGGCGCCAACTCGTTTCTGTTCGGGCTGGGTTCCCCGGCCGGCCTGGTGAACACCGGCCTGATCAAGGCGCGCTTCCGGGACACGAACGAAATCAGCACGCGGGTGGGCAGTGGCGGAAACGAGCCGTCCTATCGCGGTTCATTCAACCTGAACCGTGTCCTCATCCCGGATACGCTGGCGGTGCATGGTGCCATGCTGATGGATCGCACGCGCTACCGGCAGGAACCCACCTACAAGGATGATGATCGCCAGTACGGTGCAATCGCGTATCGGCCATTCAAGCACGCCGATACGGTGATCACGGCGCACGTCGAAAACGGCCGCATTCGCGGCAATGCGCCGGACGTGCTGCTGCCGCAGCAAAACCTGGAGGTGTTTCTCGACGATCCGGTCGTGGGCCGCCTGTCCATCAATGCGTATGACAATCTGCAGCGATTCAATCACGTCGAGGGGCCAACCGTGGCGCAATGGAACCGGCTCTCCGCGGCGGAAAAGCAGCGCTACGTCGTCCGCAACACGCCAGCGGCGAACAGCATTGCCAACTCCGCCTGGGGCAACGGTGCGTATGGGCTCATCTACGACGGCACGAACGGACGGATGCCCGCGTTTGCCTATACCGATCAATATCGGGCGGTCGATTATGATGTGCGGGATCCCTTCTTTGGACCGAATCGAACCGGCAAGGGCGCGCCCTACAGCCCCTATCACGGCAATCTGCGCGACATCAACGGCACCGGCTGGCTGAGCCAGGGGTTCACCGACCTGAAGACGTTCGATTTCAGCAAAGCGAATCTTGGCTGGGACAATGATTATTATACCCGGGACTTTGTTAATTATAACGTGGCGCTGGAGCAGGTGTTGTTCCGGGGCCGGGCCGGCGTGGAACTCGCCTATGACTATCAGGACAATTTCCGGCGGGACTACACCGCTTTCAATGGCGGCAACGCCGAGGTGATGTTCGACATCAACGAGACACTCTGGCTGCCGACGGATCCGAACTATCGCACCTCCGGCGTTGTGGCGCCGATGCCGAATCCCAACTATGGGCGGCCGTTCATTCTGACCAAGGCGGGCCGGCGGACGACCGACACGCAACGCGAGGCGGCGCGCTTCACTGGATTCGTGAAGTACGATTTCATGGAACGGATGAAGCGGAGCCGGCTTTCGCGACTGCTCGGCCGGCACACGCTCACCGGCCTGGCGGATCGCTCCACCTTCGACGAGAAGGTGATCAACTATGTGCTCAACTCGTTTGGCGATCCGGAGCCAGCGCTGCACATCGGCCCGGCGAATGCGCGCCAAACCGCCAATGGTCAGCGCGATGTCCCGATTTACGCCTATATTGGCCCGCCCCAGTTGCAGGCGTTCACCGATCCCAACTTCACCGTTCGCGATTTCGTGCTCAACCCGGCCGATTACCAGCTGCGGCCGGGAGCTGATTATTCGATCCGCAAGTTGAGCTGGAATCTCGGGCCCGATGCCAACGCGGGAAACCTCGGCCTCGACTCGCGGGCCAATGGCAACGAAGGATTCGTCTGGGGCACGTTCGAGCCGCGGGACGTGCCGAACAAGAATTACCGGCTGCAGCGCACGCAGGTCACCTCGTTCGCCCTCAACACCCAGTCATTCTTCTGGGACAAGCTGCTGGTGGTGAATACCGGCTACCGGCAGGATCAGGTGAAGACCTGGCTGAATACCGAGGCCCCACTGGTCGGGCTGGACGAGGTCGCCGACGTCTCGCCGGATGGGCTCCGGCTCGAGAACGGCACGTTCATGAACACGAAGTCCAGTATTTTTGGATACGGCGGCGTGCTCAACTGGCCACGCCGGTGGCTGCCGCTGCCCGCCCGCGCCAACGTCGCGTTTCACTATAACACCAGTGAGAACTTCGTGCCCGCCACGGATCGCGTCGACCAGTACCGGCGCCCCGTGCCTTCCCCCACCGGCACGAGCCGGGACTATGGGGTGAGCGTGTACCTCTGGGACAACAAGGTGGTCGCCCGGCTGAACTGGTTCAAAGCGACCCTCGGCGGCGCCAGCTCCAACGTGTCGGGGCTCTTCAACCAGACGAACGCGAATATCTTCAATCACTTCGGCAATTTGAACCGGGATATCCGCCGGCTGGATGCGAACGACGACGGCGTGATCGACGCGTCCGCCGGCGATGAGATCGAAATCGATCCGGCGACCGGCCGCACCGAAGACGGACTCACCCGCGAGCAGGCAGTCGCCGCGTTGTATCCAAACTTCGGCCGGCTGAAGGCGGCGCGGTCGAGCATCCAGCCGCATCTGACAGACGCCTTGAAGACCGCCTATAATTACCGGATGGCGCAGGATGGCAGCTCGCAAACCCAGGCGGCCGGGCCGGTGACGGACACCAATGACATCGAGTCGACCGGATTTGAGGCGGAACTGACTTTCAATCCAAACCGCAACTGGCGGATCGCCTTCAACGCCGCCGAGCAGAAAACCGTTCTCACGAATATCGCGCCCGATCTGACGAACGTGTTGGAGAACGTCTGGCTGCCGCACCTCACCCAGTTTGGGGATCTCGACTGGAACAACCCGGCCGAGGTGGTTAACGGCAACACCGTCCTCCAGCAGATCAATGATCGGTTGCTCGATTATTATGCGATCAAGGGGCAGGAGGGGCGCCCGCAAAACGAGCAGCGGAAATGGCGATTCAATCTGGTGGCGCGTTACGCCTTCAACGAAGGCCGGCTCAAAGGCTTCTCGGTGGGCGGAGCCGCGCGCTGGGAGGACTCGTATGCCGGCGGATATCCGATGCTGGATGATCCGCGCGGGCTGCGGCTGCCGGATGTTCGCAATCCCTACCTCGTCGATACGGAGACGAGCTTCGATCTCACGCTCGGGTACCGTCGAAAAATCCTGCGCAACAAAGACTGGACGGCGCAGTTGAACATCCGGAACCTGCAGAATTGGACGAGCGATCGGGTAACCGCGGTGCGTTTCCAGCCGGATGGCAGCATCGCGCGCGTCCGCTTTGATCCACCGTTGCAGGTCCTGCTGACGAATACGTTTCGGTTCTGACGTTTGACGGGCAGTCACCTCGTTAGATTGTCTGCAACGGTGCTCGCTCCCATGGGGGCGAATAGGAAAAGTTCTTACCGAGTCCGAGGGTGTGTGAATGAAAAATTTGCTCGCTCCGCGTTGGATCCAGTTCGCTGATAACGGCTGCTTGCTACCCTGCGTCTTTGCGCCCGCTGATCGACAGCCGGGCGGGGAAACGTCGAGGGCCGAATGCCGCCGCCATGGAATCAAAGACCCTCACCGCCGCCCGTATTGGTTATGCCCGATATGCCGCCCAATCGAATTGTGGTCGGTTCTTGTTATGCGCACTCGCGATGATCGTGCTGCCCTTCCTCGCCCTTGCGGCGGATGCCGGAAGTGTCACCGGCGTGGTCAGCAACACCGCCACTGGCAATCTGCTCGAGGGCGCGAGAGTCGAAATCCCCGCGCTCGGTCTCTCCGCGCTCACCGACGACACCGGCCGCTACGTCCTGCCTCACGTACCCGCGGGTGCGCATGAGATGGTGGCGAGCTATATCGGCCTTGATGCGCTGAGGGTGGCGACAGTTGTTGGTGCCGGGCAACGCGCCGTCCGCAACTTCGAGATGACGACGGGCATTTACCACCTCGAGGCGTTCAAGGTCACGGGCGAGCGTGAAGGCGAAGCCGCCGCCATCACGGAAAAGCGCAACGCGGATAATGTGAAGGACGTCGTTTCGATGGATTCCTACGGCTATCTGCCGAACATGAGCGCGGGTGAGGTGGTCATGCGGCTCCCGGGCGTGGCCGGCAGTCCGACGGATGAAGGGCTCGCGTACCGGTTCAACATGCGCGGCATGGATCCGCAGCTGAACAATGTGACGGTTGACGGCGGCACGTTGACGACGCTCGGTACGAATCGAAGTTTTGAAATGCAGAGCATCACGGGCGCGATGTTCGACTCGCTGGAAATGATCAAGGGCCATACCCCGGACAAAGGCGCCGACTCGCTGGGCGCCACGATCAATTTAAAGAGCCGTTCGCCGCTGAGCATGCGGGAAAAGCGGCGGACCACCTATAGTTTCAGCACGCGCTGGGCGCCGCCCTTCTTCGAGCAGACGCCGTTGCGGTCTCAGCACCGGGCCCATCCGATTGTCAACGTCACGCACCAGGAGGTATTCGATGTCTTCGGCGGCGGCCGGAATCTGGGCGTGTCCTTGAATTTGTTCTACAGCGAAAATGCCGTCGGCGGCTGGAGCGCGCTGTATGATTACCAAAACACCGTCGATTCGCCGGCCTATGTCTGGGATTACCGCACGTGGGACAATACGAACAACCGGAAGCAAATGAGTTTGAATCTGAAGGCGGACTACCGTTGGTCAGCCAACACCAAGCTCACGCTGAATGTCGTGGGAAACGACAACTTCGAGCGGCAGCGCCGCCGCATCCAGGTGCGCGCGTTCACCGGCAATGCCACTCCGAGCACAAATGCCAACACCCGGGGAATCGTCCCCGGCACGTATACGGATAAAATCACCGTCGTGCGGCCGGTGGCGGCGGCGAACATCGATGTGCTGATGGATGGGCCGCTGAATTATTACGTTCGCATGAGGCGGTTCGATGTCGGCGCCGAGCACGAGTTCGGAAATTTCCAGATTGATTATGTCGCCGGGCTCGGGACAACGCATCTCAACAATGGTCAGGGCACGGCGGGGCAGCTCACGATGCGGCTGTCGGGAGCGGGCTGGATTCTCGACCGAACCGAATCGGAGCTGTACCCGAAATTTCTGCCGAATGGCGGCCCCGATTTCAACAATCCGGACAATTACCGGCCGACGACGAACGGGCTGACGAACACGAACAACCAGAACGATCAGTTCTTAAAGCAGCTGCGCTTCAATGTCCGGTACCAGCTGCCGTTCACAGCCCCGACGTATGTGAAGACGGGATTTCACTGGCGCGAGAAGGACACCGAGGTGTGGGGCAAGGACAACCATCGCTGGAGCTACATCGGTGGCGGGCCGCTGCCGAGTGACGAGAACTATGTGAGCTACGACCGGATCCAGACCGGCCGGGCGATTCCGATCTGGCAGTCGCATATGTTCATGAACAAACGGAGGCCACGCGATCCGTCGGCGTGGCGCGAGGATCTTTATT
Organism: Opitutales bacterium; assembly: GCA_038204695.1. Classification (GTDB taxonomy): domain Bacteria; phylum Verrucomicrobiota; class Verrucomicrobiia; order Opitutales; family Opitutaceae; genus ER46. Next base: position 8,780 of record JBBRCR010000029.1, read on the forward strand.
ACCACGAGTCGCAAAAGTTCATCGGCACGCGCGCGGTCACGGAAACGATTCCGGCCGTCTACCTGATGGCGCAGGGCCGGCTCGGGGCGGAAGGCTGGCTCGCTCGCACCGGTTACCTGGGTGGTGTTCGTATTGAAGGAACGGAGACGAATAGTTGGGGCTGGGTCCGCGGCCGGGTGCCGAGCACGGCGGCGCAGCAACAGGCGGATCCCTACGGGACGGCCGCGAGTGATTACGCGAACAATTACCGTGAGCTTCACGGGAAATACCGAAAGTCCTTTCCCAGCCTCCATCTCTCCCACGACGTCACACCCAACCTGAAGGCGCGCGCGAGCTGGTCGACCAGCTTCGGTCGTCCCGACCCTGACGAACTGCTGCCCAACGAGACGATCGACGAGGCCAACGATCGGCTTACAATCAACAATCCGGCGCTCCGGCCACAGACGGCCACGAATTGGGATGCGACGCTTGAATATTATTTTGAGCCGGTGGGGGCGCTGACCGTCGGCTGGTTCCACAAGACGATCGAGGACTTCATCCTCCGTAACCAGGAAGTGCGTACGATTGGCAGCGGGCCGGACAACGGCTTTAACGGCGAGTACGACGGCTGGACCGAGCGTACATCACTCAACGCCGGCACCGCGATCGCGCAGGGCTGGGAGTTCAGTTACTCGCAGCAGTTCACTTTTCTCCCCGGAATCCTCAAGGGGCTCAGCAGTTCGTTCAATTACACGCGGATTGTGACGCATGGCGATTACGGTGGGGGACGCTACCTGACGTCACGCGAGGTGGCCGGTTTCATCCCGCACGCCATGAATGCGTCGCTTTCGTGGCGTTACCGGAAATTCAGCACGCGTATCCTGTATAATCGTACGGGCGAACATATCACGACCTTCAACGCCGCGAGCCCGGCGCTGAATCTGTATCGTTACGCTTACCAGAGCGTGAACGCGGGCGTCACTTATCAGCTGCGTCCGGCCGTCAATTTGACGGCCGATGTGGCCAATCTCTTCAACCAGCCGCAGCGATTCTATCGCGGATCCAAGGAACGGTTGCAGCGGCACATCGTCAATTTCGTGACGCTCACACTCGGGGTGAACGGTCGGTTCTGAGCGGGCGGAAGGACGCGCCGTGTGGATCGAGTAGCGCCGGGTCTTCGACCGGCGGCTTGATGGGGAGGCTAACCCTGCGCTTGCCCCACAATTCCTGCCAAGCACGTCGGCATTTGCCGGAGCGGCGGCTTTCCAGCCGCCGAAGTACGTTCGATCGACCGGTCTCGGGCGACTGGAAAGTCGCCCTTCCCGTCAACCGCGCCCTTGGCGTGACGCCATACGCGGTAGCGAATTTGTGGGGCAAGCGCAGGGCTAACCAGGAGTGTAAACGTGAAGGGCGGTCGGTGATCGGTTACTCGCTCTTATCGTTGGACGTGAATGGGGAGGCGGGACGGCGCATCAAGCCGCTGCAAATGTGTTCGTAATTTGCCACGGAATCGCAATTTCTCCGCCCCTTGATGCCAACGTGCACCGCCACTCCGAGTGAGGGCCTGCCTCAGACCCATTCAGCCACCGAGGCAGCGACTCGGACTTTCGCGTTTATTCGCGTCCATTCGCGGTTAAGACTCAGCCTGTCTTTTCACCTTCGGTTGCGGCTCAGCCGCGCCAGGAAATCGGTGGCTGAATTTGGATTTGTGACCATTCGATGCCCCCGTCCGGGATGAAACGCACGAGTACAATTGCGTCAGTGGCAGCGGCGATTGCCCTCGTCCTGGGCTTTTTTGCCTGGTCGGCAAACGAAGCGAATGCCTTCGGCGACTGGGGCGAGTTCGACTACTATCGACTGCTCGTTCGCGGGTACCGGAGCGGTCACCTCCATCTCGACAAGCAGCCGCCGGCTGAATTGCTGGCGCTGGCCGATCCGTACGATCCCGCGCAGAACGGCCCCTATCGTCTGCCGGACGCCTCGTATTACAAAGGCCACTACTACCTTTATTTCGGGGCGGCACCCGCCGCGACCGTGATGCTGCCATTCACGCTGCTCACCGGCCGGGAGATGACGACGGGGACGGCCGTGCTGGTGTTTACGGCCACGGCTTTCCTCGCGCTGGCGGGTCTTTGGCTGGCGGTGCGGGCGCGCTATTTTCCGCGGAGTGCGTGGTGGATTGCCCCGCTCGGAATTGTCGGACTGGGCTCGTCGACGCATATGCTCACGTTGCTGCGCCGGCCGATGTGGTGGGAGCTGCCGATCGCGGCCGGCATCGCATTCACGCTGCTCGCACTCGTCGCGGTGTATCGGGCGATTCACGGGACGCGGCCGGTGGCGGCGATGGCGTCGGCGGGGCTCTGCCTGGGACTTGCCGTCGCTTCGCGGCCGACGTGTCTACTCGCCGCGCCGCTACTGCTTGCGCCGCTCTGGTGGTGGCGCCCGCCACCGGCCGGGTCGGCCAAGTTGGCGCCGTCGGGTAGGCCCGCGCCGTGGCGGTTGGCCGTCGCCGCCGCGGTGCCGCTGGCAATCTGCGGGCTGGCGATCATGGGTTACAATTACGCGCGATTCGAAAATCCTTTCGAGTTTGGGCAAAACTACCAGCTGTCGGGCGCGTATGAGTCACAACTCGAGCATTTCCGGCTGCGTTATCTGCCGCACAATGTGGCCGTGCTTTTTTTCCAGCCGCTCCGCTGGACGTGGGAATTTCCGTTCGTGATGGCCTGGGGCGACCCGGTGGACATCCCGGGATACTATGGGACGGAGGAGGTGTCGGGACTGTTCGTGACGTTTCCGTTCCTGTGCCTCGCACTCGCGGTGCCGCTCGCATGGCGGGGGCGTGAGCCGGAGGAAGCGCGCCGGTTGCAGGTGACGATTGGGGCAGTCGCCGGGTACTTTCTTCCCGTGTGCGCGGTGTTCCTTTGCTTCTTCGCCACGACCGCACGCTACATGGCTGATTTTGCTTCCGGTCTGGCACTGCTCGCCGGGTTTGGGCTCTTGGGCATTGAACACGGAATCCGGGTGCGCGAAAGAACGCGGCTTGGCGCGATCGCGTGGCGCGCGGTGGTGGCCCCCCTGGTTGCAGGCAGCATCGTGCTCGGCGCGGTGGTGGCGCTCCTGCTCAGCTTCGATTACCACGGTCGCGCGCCGGGCCGGGAGAATCCCGATCGCTGGGACGCCATCGAACGGGCCGTCAGCAATGCCATTGGTCGCACCGGGCTGGCGCTGGGATGGTATGACGGTCCGCGGATGCTGCGGGTGAAATTCAAGCCGCAGCCGCCGGGCGCGGTGGAAACCCTGTGGCATTCAGCCGGCGATAAGCCTGGTGAACGCATCCTGATCGAGCACGGTGAAGGGCCGAATCTGCGTTTTGGATACAGCCGCCACCCGGAGGCCACGCGCTGGAGCGCGCCGCTGGCCTGGAGCCCCGGACGCCAACATCAGGTGGAACTGCAATTGCCTTCGCTGTATCGCCGCCCCGATGGCTGGGCGCACGGATTCCGGCGCAACCTCCTTCTCCGCGAACGCTCGGCGGTCGCGGTGTGGTTCGATGGGCATCGCATCCTCGCGACGACCGCGGAGCCGATTGCGCCGGACCAAACCGCCGGCGGGGCCGTCGGCGCAGGTTTCACCCGCGCGATCGTGGCGCACTCGAAACGGCTCCTGCGCGACGACGAATTGCCGCTGAACGGGGCGGGCATCTGGGCGGTCGCCGGCCCAGCTCCGCAGCCGGGGCAGCCAGCGGTCGCGCTCGTGACCACTGGCCGTAAGGGCAATGGCAATACGCTGAGTCTGGCGACTGTGCGGCCGGGGATTGGCCGGCTGGGTTTCGAGCAGGAGGGCCAACCCGCGCACGCGAGCCCCGAGTTTGCCTTGCCAGCCACCGCGGCGCTGACGGTGGAGATCGAACTGGCGCCCGTCTGGCCCTGGTCGGCGGCCGCCAATGAGGAGCAGCCGCTCAGCGTGTGGCTCAACGGCCGGCTCGTGTGGGAAACGCGCGTGCGGCTGCACGCGAGTGCGGCGGACGAAGTATATCTGGCCCGCAACGCCGTCGGCGCGACCTGCTGCGCGCCGGAAACACCCGGCTGGTCGCCCGCTCCGGCATGGGAACGTGGATACGGCGGAACGCTGCGGTTGCGGATGGTGGCGGCGGACTCGGTGAGTCTGGCGGGCGAGCCGTTCATTGCATTGGGCGCGTATTATGGGTCCGACATCGTGGGTCTGCGCGGCACGGGCGTGCCGGGGGAGGCCCGGGTATTCTTCGAGCATTTCGGCTTGCCCGTCCAGGAAGGCCGCCCGTTCGCGCTGGAGCCCGGTCGCGTGCACACGGCTGAAATCACACTGCCCTCCTTCGAGCCCGCCCGGTTCAGCGATGCGGCGGCGGGCGATGTCGTCGTCCGGATAAATCGCGAGGAGGTGCTCCGCGTCCACAGCGAGTGCTATGCCACCGGCGACACGACGTCCAACATGGGCCGGAATCGTTACGGCGGGAAAGTCTGCGGCCCCGCTCTGCGCGGCTGGTTGCTCGACTGGCGTTGGATGGGTGTGATGGAAAACGCGGCGGCGGCGAAGGCGGCGCAATGACTTCTCGTCCGATGAGAAGCCGCCGCCTCAAGCCGGTGATGGAATTTGCGCTGGTCGGCGCAGCCGTGGCGTTCGTGCTGGGATTCTATTACTGGACGATCGCCGCGAACAACGGCTTCGATAACTGGAAGGAGACGGATTATTTCCGGCTGATGGTGCGCGGCTGGATGAAAGGCCAGCTGCATATGGACATCACGCCAAACCCGGCCCTGCTGGCGCTGCCCGATCCGTATGACCCGACGCAAAACGGCGGGGTGAAGCTCGGCGATGCGTCGCTGTATCAAGGTCGCTATTACGTTTATTTCGGACCGGCGCCGGCGGCGATTCTGTTGCTGCCGTACCGGCTGATCACCGGGAGCGAACTGCCGATGGGAGCCGGCGTATTTGTATTTGCGTCGATCGCGTTTCTCGCCGCGGTCGGACTATTTCTGGCGATCCGCCGGCGTTATTTCCCCACGAGCATGGTCTTGATGGCGCCGCTCGGGGTGCTGGCGCTGGGGTTTGGCACGCATCTGCTGGCGCTCGCGCAGCGGCCGATGATCTGGGAACTGCCCATCGCGGCCGGCATCGCCTTCACCATGCTCGCGCTGGTCGGTTGCTATCGGGCGATGCATGGACGCCATCCCGGGTGGTGGATGGCACTCGCGGGTTTGAGTCTCGGGTTGGCGGTGGGTTCGCGCCCCACGTGCCTGTTCGCGGCGCCGTTGCTCCTCGCCCCCATCTGGCTGGCGTGGCGGGACGGCGCCGCCCGTGGCGCGTGGTGGCGGCAGGCGCTCGCGGCGGCGATTCCGCTCGGGCTCTGCGGACTGGCGCTCGCGGGCTACAATTACGCGCGGTTCCACAGCCCCTTTGAATTTGGCCAAAGCTACCAGCTTTCCGGCGCCTACGAGGGGAAGCTGACGCACTTCGCGCTGCGTTTTCTGCCGCACAATCTGTATGTGTATTTCTTCCAGCCATTCGGCTGGACGTGGGAGCTTCCTTTCGCGCAGGCCCAGGCGGTAGAAGTGGGTATGCCGGCCGACGGTTACATGGGCACCGAAGAGGTGGGGGGAATCGCGGTGTCGTTTCCATTCGTCTGGTTTGGACTCGCGCTCCCGCTGGCCTGGCGTCGTCGGGAGGCTGGGGAGCGCCGCCGATTGGTGGCCGTGCTGTGGTGTATTGCCGGATACGCGGTGCCGGTGACATTGCTCATCCTGTCGTACTTTTCCACGTGTGCGCGTTACCAGGCGGATTTCGCGGTGGCAGTTGGATTGCTGGCCGTCAGCGGAATGCTCGGGCTGGAACGTTGGACCCAGCTCCGCGTGAGCGCGCCGGTCGGAGAGCCCGGGGGGGAAACGCCGTCGCCCGTTCCGCGGCGGCGACGCTGGCCAGACCTTCCGGCCTGGGTGGCGAACGCGGCGACGCTCGCCTGTGCGGTGACCGTTGCGATGGGAATCATGCTTGGTTTCGATTACCACGCGCGCACGTGGCAATTGAACGAGCCGCTTGCGTGGCAGGCGATGGATCGGGGGACGCACATGGCGCTCGCGCGGATCGCCAGCCGGCTCGGCCTCGTCGAAGGGCCGCGGGTGCTGAAGGTGCGATGGCAGGCCCGGCCGGTGGGAACGATCGAGCCATTCTGGCGGCCGGCCGATGCCCGAGCCCGGGAGGAGATTTTGGTGCGGCACACGGGTGATCAACTGATTCAATTTGGCTACGCGCGCGGTGATCGGCCGGTGGAGTGGGGGCGTGACTTGCGTTGGGAGCGGAACCATACGCACACGGTCGAGCTACAACTGCCGTCACTTTATTCCCGGCCAAACCGGTGGGCGAGTGAGTTGATGCGCCGCTGGGAGTTTCGCGAGCGCACCGCTGTGGCGGTGTGGTTCAGCGGTGGGCGCGCGCTCGGGTTGGTAACGACACCGTGGCCGGGTGGAATCCAGGGAGGAGGCGCCGTCGCGAAGGAGTTTTCGGGCGAAGTTCGCCGCGTGAGCCAGCGGATAATCCGGCAGGATGAAGTCGCGCCCGTCGGCCTGGCGGATCCCCATGCACCTCGCGGTGGCACGCTCCGAACGCAACTCATCCTGCCGCACCGGTTGGCCGCGACCGGCGAGCCGCTGTTTGCCACCGGCGTTCACTACGAGTCGTCGATTGTTTATGTCCGCCCGGTCGACGGCGGGGTGCAGTTCCTCTTTCATAATTACGCGCACAATCCCACGGAGTCGCAGGTTGTGCCGTGGATGCGCGCTCCCTATGAGGTGGAAATCGAGTTGCCGTGTTGCGAGGCGGGAGCCCGCTTTGGCGAGCGCGGCACGGGGAACATCGTGCTCCGGGTGAACGGTCGCGAGGTCCTGCGCACGGTGGACGTCGCGTACGGATTCTATCCGACGGAGGAAAACTACGGGAAGAATCCCTTCGGTACAACCTGTGCCAGCGAGTTTCGTGGGTGGATGTTGGATACGCGCTGGTCGGCGGCGGAGACGCTCGTGACGAGCACGCTTGACTGAGATCTTCCGAGGGCGGATCCGCTCATCGCGATTCTGCCGGTTCGAGTAGCGCCGCGTCTCCGACCGGCGGTTTTTTTGGGAGAAATGAGGTAGGGCCTTCCGATCGCGACACATCTGCAGCGCGTCCGGCTATAGTGTCCCGGCATCAACGGCGCCACCATAGGGCTGGGGAAAGGTGTTGAAGATCATCTCCGCTGCTCAGTGGGCCGGAGGGGAGATTTTCGCCGTCAAATCACGCCGCGAGTTCAGGGCGAGCGATCCACTCGCGCGCAGGCTGCCCCCACTTTCTGCTCGATTTGGGAACGTGCATTCTCGATTTTCGCAATACCCCTTACATGCTTCCAACAATCGCCCGTCTCCTTCTCGCGTTCATATTGTTTCCGCTGGCGCTCGTCGCGCAGACCCCGGCGGCCAAGTGGCCGGTGCCGAAGCCGACGAAGCATGACTACGCAAAGTGGGAAAAAGCCATCGCGGCATTTGCCGAGGCGGACCGGACCAACCCGCCGCCATCCGGTGCGGTGCTGTTCGTCGGATCATCCACCATCGTGCGCTGGAAGACGCTGGCCGATGACTTTCCCGGCACAACCGTGCTGAACCGCGGTTTCGGTGGAAACCAGATCAAGGACTGCACCTATTACGCGGAACAGATGATTTTCCCGTACAAACCCAGCGCGATTTTTCTTCGCGCCGGCGGCAACGACATCAACGCGGGCTGGCCGGTCGAGGACGTGCTTGCCGACTTCAAAGCCTTCGTCGCGAAAGTGCGGGGCCGGTTGCCCAAGGTTCCGATTTACTACATGGCGTTGAGTCCCACGATCAAACGACTGGAGCAGGTCGGTGCGGGCAACAAGCTCAACGATTTGATCGCCGCGTACTGCAAGACGGTGCCGGGATTGACGTACATCGAGGGGCGCGATCTCACGCTCGATCGCAATGGCAAGGTGCGCGCCGATGTATTCGTGTCCGATATGCTGCATTTCAATGCAGAAGGCTACAAACTGCTCGCCGCGCGCGTGCGGCCGTTTGCGCCGAAGACAAAGTAGAACGGGGGACCAAGCCCTGCGCTGGCCCCCCAATTCTGGCCAAGCACGTCGGCATTCGCCGGAGCGGCGGCTTTCCTGCCGCCGAAGTACGTTCGGTCGACCGGTCTCGGGCGACTGGAAAGTCGCCCTTCCGGTCAACCGCGCCCTTGGCGCGACGCCATACGCGATGGCAAATCTGTGGGGCAAGCGCAAACCAGGCCTGCGCTTGGCGACAGATTTGCGATGGTCGCCGTGATCGATTTCGGAGTCGGCTCTTCACCGGATACCGCGGCGGACCACGTCGCCAACCTGCAGAATGACGAGCGAATGGGAGTTTTGCGCCGTCACGAAGAGATGGCCGTCGCGATAGACGAGATCGTGTCCATCGTCGCCGGCCCCCGGAAACGCGGCGGCGTCGGTTAGCCGGCCCACCTCGTTCAGCATTCCGGGAACACGGATATCAATGGCCTGCACGGTCTGGCCTCCGGCCGCGAAGACGACATGTCCGCTCAGCTCCAGACCGTTCGGCCCCCGCGTATCCGGAAAGTCCACACTCCCGCGCAGGAGCGGCTGGGTTGGATCGCTTAATTCGACGGCGGAGACGTTGCTGCGAAAATCGTCCGCCCGTCCGCCGCTTTGTCCCAGCGAGCTGCCGATGTACGCGAACTTGCCGCTCGTCCTCACGCGGTTCGCCCCGGCGAGCCGCGGGTTTTCCAGCCGGCTGACGAGTGTCCATTGCTCCGGCGGCAGCACGCGTTGGGTTTTGGCGTCGGCGACTCGATACACGGCCAGCCGGCCCGGGCGGCTGTCGCGACCGAAACCTTCCGGGGAGACGACCACCAGCAAATCGCCCAGGAACGCGACGTCATGGGGCGAATCCAGCTCGCCCCGAGCGCGCGTCTCGCGCGCGCCCACGAGGGTGAGCGTGTCCGGCTGGGCGACATCGACGGCGAAGATGTGGCCGAGCTTGTTCGCGCCGAACACGGTATCGCCGAGCCGGGCGAAGCCATTGATGAGATTCACGCGATCGCGGTCCTCAATCGATGCGAGCGAACGGGGGTGATCGGGCCTCGTGATGTCGAAAAGGAGAACATCGCGGGTGCCGATCAGAAGCCGTTTCGGGGAGAGGGGCAGAACCGTTTCCGCCTCGTCATATTTTTCCTTGTCCCGGATCGCCCAAGCCAGCTTCGGCACGGCCGGCTGGCGCACATCGACCGCCGCGAGCGAGCCGCCTTTGCCTGCCAGATAGGCGAACCCGTCCCGAACTTCGATGTCGTGCGTTCGATTGAGTGCGGTTTCATCGTGCAGCACGGCGGCCACTCGCAGGCCGGCCGCGTGACTGAAAAGCGGCGAGATCGGGCCCGTGGCGAGAGCTTTGGTGACGACCGCAGGAACTTCGGGGCACGCGATCGCCTGATTGTTCTCAAATACAATGCGTTCACATTCGCCGACGACGGTCAGTGGCCGCGTGAGCAGGCCCGATAGCGTGTTGCCGGTAAGGGTGATGTCCCGCGTGGCTTCGAGCAGGATGCCGGCCGCGGCGTTGATATTGGCATCGTCACCGCGGGGACCACGTTGACGCGGCCCTTCGCCGGCAAACGTGTCACAGAACGTATTCCCGTTGATCACGCTGCGTCCCGAGTGAGTGGAGATTCGGACCGCGAATTGCTTGCAGCGCACAAACGTGTTGCCGGTGATCGGGATGCCGTGCCCGTCGCGCAGGTCCACGCCGCCACCGAAGTTTTGGGCAAAGATGTTTCCGGTCACCGTCGTGCCAAAGGTGTCGCGCGCGAGCACGAGGCCGGCACCGCCGCATTGCTCGATCATGTTGGCCGTGACCAGCGAGCCCATGGAGTTTTCGATCACGACACCGTGCCGCAGATGGTCGTCGATATTGTTGCCGCTGAGCGTGAGGTTGAACCCGTCGGTGAAGACCACGCCATCCAGGTTTTCCTCGAACTGACAGGCGGAGACGATGGTGTCGTGATTGCCCTGGGCGCGCAGCCCCGCGCCCTTGTTGTAGGTGAGGAGCGCTCCGTGCAGCCGCATGTCCTCGACGCAGAAATGGCAGCGGATGCCATCACCACCATGATAGCTGATGGTGACACCCTGCACGAAGAGTTCGTTGATCGACACCGCTTCAATCCCGTGACCGGACAGTTCGTTGCCGGTGACGCGGAAATCCGCGAGCGTCACGCGCCAGAGAGGTTTACGCTGCGGAGAATTCTCGGACACGAATTCATCCGAGCGGATGATGATGGCCGGCTGGCCCTGTGTATTGGCGTTCTTGATATGGGAACCGGTGCCGGAGCCTTCGAGGCGGAAATCCGGCTGACGGATGATGAGCGGCTCGGTGATGACGAACTCTCCCGGTGGCAGGCGGACCATGCCGCCCGCGTGCGAGACGGCGTCGATGGCCGCCTGCAGCGTCGGATACTCTGAAGCGTCGATGCTCGCGCGCGCGCCGGGCAGCTTCGGGACGGCGCCGATGGCAAAACCGGCCGAGGCGGCGAGAAGGAGGAGGCAGCCAACGCGGCGCGCCAACCGAACCGGGAGACATGCGCGCCTGCGTGCTGCCGCGGCGCCCCGGCGGCGGCCAACCGGGCGGCTTTTTTCATTACAGAACACGCAGAGGTCCAATCAGAGGTCGCAGCGAAATGCCACACTTCGGTTGGGCTCCCTCGCCCCGCGCTTGCCCCACAATTCCTGCCAAGCACGTCGGCATTTGCGGAGCGGCGGCTTTCCCGCCGCCGAACGGCACACCGAACGACCAACCCAGGGCGGCTGGCCGCGCAACATGCGCAGGGGTGTGCGGGCCTCAACCGATGGCAGAGAAACTTTCTGGACTGAATCCGCGCGCGTGCCATGTCACTGTCCGGCATTCACGGTGTGCTCTTCGTTTCAGTTTTTGTTCGCCCCTCCCATTTCATGTTTCCCCGCTTTTCTTCCTGCATTGCTGTTAGCCGCGCCGCCCTCGGCGGCGTCGCTGCCATGGCGCTGGCGAGTTTCGTCGTGTCGGGCGCAACGGCTCCCGCCAACACGGACTGGCCAGCGTATCTTGGGGACAAGCAGCGCAGTCTCTATTCGCCGTTGCGGCAGATTGAGCGCCGCAACGTCGCACAACTGGCGCTCGCCTGGACGTACGACACGGGCGAGAAGGGCGAATATCAGGCCAATAATCTCATCATGGGCGGCGTGCTGTACACGGCCACGCCGAGCCGCAGGGTGATCGCGCTGGACGCGGCGACGGGACGTGAGTTGTGGAAATGGGATCCCGCCTCCACCCGCGCCGGTACCGGCGGCCGACGGCAGCGCGGGCTCGTATTCTGGCAGAACGAGTCGGGAGGCGAGCAGCGGCTTTTCACCGGCGTGGGCAACTATCTCTTCGCGCTCGATCCGCAAGCGGGCCGGCCCATCGAAAGTTTTGGCGAGAACGGGTCGGTGCAACTCGGCAGCGGACTCGATGTGGACGGGACGCCGAAGGTGGGACTCAACACGCCGGGCGTCATTTACCGGGACACTCTGATTATGGGTGGATTTGGCGGTCCCGGTGCCGTGCGGAGCTTCGATGTGCGCACCGGCGAACGGCGCTGGATCTTTCATTTGATTCCGCGCCCGGGCGAATTCGGCCATGAGACCTGGCCGGCGGACGCCTACAAAACGGCGAGTGGCGTCATGCCGTGGTCCGGTCAGGCGCTGGATGAGAAACGCGGCATTGTCTATATCGCCACGAAGACGGCGGAGCCCGATTTCTACGGTGGGGCGCGTCATGGCGAAAATCTCTTCGCCAACTGCCTTGTGGCGCTCGATGCCGCGACCGGCCGGCGGCTCTGGCATTTTCAGATCGTGCATCATGATCTGCTGGACAAGGATCTGCCGTGCGCGCCCGTGCTGCTGACGGTGACGCAAGGCGGGAAGAAGATCGATGCGGTGGCCCAGGGCACGAAGCATGGACTGCTCTTTGTCTTCGACCGCGTATCCGGAAAACCACTCTGGCCGATTGAGGAGAGGCCGGTGCCCCAATCGGAACTTGCCGGCGAAAAGAGTTCACCGACCCAGCCCTTTCCCCGCAAACCCGCCCCGCTCATGCGGCAGCGATATGGAGAGGAGGACGTGTCCACAATTTCACCCGAGGCGCATGCGCTCACGCTGGATCGCATTCGTCTGTCGCCGAATTTCGGACCGTTTCCCGCTCCGAGCCTGAAGGAATCGATCATGTTTCCTGGTTTTGACGGCGGCATGGAGTGGGGCGGCGGCGCCGCCGATCCGGACGGTATGTACTACGTCAACGTGAACGAGATCCCGTGGATTCTGCAGATGGTCGAAACGCGGCGGGCCGATGGGACGCCGCTGCCGCGAGGCGAACGCGATTATCTGATTCATTGCGCAGCGTGCCACGGGATCGACCGCGCTGGTTTTCCGCTCGCGGGCTTTCCTTCATTGCTCGACGTCGCCAGTCGCAAGACGCCGGAGGAAGTCACAAAGATTACGAAACAGGGGTTTGGCCGGATGCCGGCATTTGACCGGATCTCCGAGACGCAGCGCGAAGCGATCCTCGCCTATGTGTTTGGCAGAGTGCCCGCGGCGGGAAATCGCCCGGACGAAACGGGACCTGCTGCGGTGCCCACCGGGAAGAACGTTCTGCCGTATGCATTTGGTGGATTCAGGCGCTGGACCGACCAGGCAGGCTATCCCGCGATCAACCCGCCCTGGGGTACGTTGAATGCCGTCGATCTGAACACCGGCGAACTCAAGTGGCGGGTGCCCCTCGGTGAATATCGTGAATTAACCGCTCGCGGCATTCCGCCGACGGGTACGGAAAATTATGGCGGGCCGGTCGTGACGGCCGGTGGCGTGATTTTCATTGCCGCGAGTGCAGACGAGACAATTCGCGCCTTCGACAAGGATACCGGCGGCATTCTCTGGCAGGCGCCCTTGCCCTTCAGCGGCAATGCGACGCCGAGCGTATATATGGTAAAGGGTCGCCAGTTTCTGGTGATATCCGCCGGGGGCGGCAAATCGGGGCGGCCCGCGGGCGGGCATCTCGTGGCCTTTGCCTTGCCGCAGCTCTAGTTCGCACTACGCAGGAGTGCCGCCGTTTTCCAGTGCAGGGCCGGCGTTTTGAAACTCCTCATGTCCGCCAGCCGTCAAGCCCCTGCAATGAAGACGCTGCTGTTCCGCTGCTTTGCCTCGTTCGCGCTCACCACCAGCGCGGTTGTGGCCGCATCGAAGCCGCGTCCTGGCCCGGAAGTCCTCGTCGTTTCCGATGTCGTCGATCCCAACACGCGCACTCTTCGTCCGACGAGGGAGAAACCCGTTTACTATATTATTCTCGGAGGGACCGAGCGCACCCTCGGTGATCCTATCGCCGGCGAAAAGATGCCCGATCGTGCGGTGCTCACGCAGGAGATTGCGCGCGCCCTCGGCTCGCAGGGTTTCGTGCTCACCAAGATCGGCGGACCACAACCGCACATCGCCATTCTCTATAGTTTCGGGACCGCCAATCTTTCCACGGTGGACCTCGACGAAACCGATCCCACCACCGGTGAAACCACGACCTCGACGATCACCTTCAATCGCCGGGAAATCGCCGCGCTGGTCGGGGCCTTCAAGGCCGATCGGCACATGCTCATGTCGAGCGAGGCGGACCGGATCAACGACGCGGCCCGCGATAACCGACTCTACATCTTCATCGCCGCCTTCGATGTCGAGGCGCTCGCCCGGAAGCAGAAGAAAATTCTCTGGCGCACGCGCATCTCGATCGATTCGCGACGCCACACGCTGCCTGACTCGATGCACGTCATGCTCGCGAGCGCTGCACCGCATTTTGCAACCGACACGGATCTCCCGCAGTTCATCGAGGATGCCGACCGCCGGAAAGCGGAGGTGCTTATCGGCACACCCACGGTCGTGGAGGATTCCGCTCCGGCAGCGCCGCCCGCAGTCGCTCCGCCGAGGAAGTGATTATTTCTTTTAAGTGCGATGCCAGCACTGCCTGCTGCGCCTTCCTATTCCGACGTCGACTTCGCTGTTTTCGTGAGTAGCTGTGCGTCACCCCCAAACCCACATGAAATCCAACCCCAGCCCCCGTGCGTTCAACGTTTACGTTCCCCGCCGCCAGTTTCTCCGCCAACTCGCGTTGGGCGCGGCCATGTTCACCACGCCAGGCCTGTTTGCCGAACAGCTCACGCTCACGCCGCGTCAGACGGAGGGACCATTTTACCCCGACCAACTCCCACTCGATACGGACAATGATCTGGTGGTCCTGAATGACTCGCTCACGCCTGCGGTCGGCGAGGTCACGTGGCTCGGCGGCCGCCTCCTCACGGAAGCGGGCAGCCCGGTTCGCAACGCCACGATCGAAATCTGGCAATGCGACAGCACGGGCGTGTATCTCCATACGAAGACGGGCGGCGACAAGGCGAAACGCGACACGAACTTCCAGTGTTTCGGGCGCTTTGTGACCGGGTCCACGGGCGAGTATGTCTTCCGCACCATCAAGCCGGTAGCGTATCCGGGGCGCACCCCGCACATTCACGTTGCGGTGAAGATCAAGGGAAAGAAGGAGCTGGTTTCGCAGTGCTATATCAAGGGGCACCCGGGCAATCCCAAAGACGGAGTCTGGAATCGAATCACCGACCCGCGGCAACGCGACGCCGTGACGATCGATTTTGCGCCGCTGGCCGGTTCGAAGACACGCGAACTCAGCGCCCGCTGGGACCTCGTGCTTGGGCTCACGCCGGAACTGGTGTGAACGGGGCGTTCGCCGGCCGGATCAGAAGCTGAACGTGCTGCTGACGCTCCAGCGGCGCGGATTCTGATATACGAACCGATACGCCCTCACCTGGTCGGCGTCGGTCACGAGCAGGTCATCCTTGTTCAGGGCATTGTCGATATTGAGCTGAATGCGCCAGTCGATCTTCCTCGCCGTGATTTTCCGGCCGTAACGGAGCATCGCGTTCACAATTATATAATCGCTGCCATAGAGCGGGCGATTGCCGTTCGACGAGTCGTAGCCGATGACAGCCTTACCGCGGTAGTTGGCGCCGGCGCCGAAACCGAAACCGCTGAGCGCACTCTCGCGCGCGAAGTTGTAATTCGTGAACACGTTCGCGGAATGCTTCCGCAGGCCGCGACGAATGTTCCCATTGCCCGCTTGGATGGCGTCGAGGATGAACTGGGCATTCTGTAGCGCGACGGCGACTGTGGGTGCCGTGAGCGTCGTGCCCGTGCGGTCGAGCTCCTGTGTGCCCTGGGCTTCCCACCTCGCGCGATTTTCCGCCATGTAGGCGAGCGTGCGCGGGTGCTGGTTGTCGGTCACCTGCTCGGTGATGCTCCAGTTGAGCGAGGTGCGCCATTGGGAGGTGAAATTTGCCGTGACCTCGAATTCATAGCCGCTGCCGGATAGATCCTGGCTGTCGGCGAACACGCTGATCTGCCGTTCGGGCCGGCCGAGGGTCCGCCAAATGGCGTTGATGTGATTCGTCCAGGACCCGTCGATCCCGACCTGACGGTTCGTGTCGTTCGTCTCATACCAGCCGAGGTTCGCGTTCACTCGATTGCCGAGGAGTCGCAGTTTGAGCCCGGCATCCTGGCCTTCACCGGTCCGGTTGCCGAGCAGCGCGCCCTCGACGAGATCGCTGCGCTGGCTGTTCGGCAGGAGGTTGTTCGAATTATTATAGTAGAACGAGAGCCACGCCGCCGCGTGGAAGACCGCACCGTATGTCCGGGTGCTGCCTTCATTGTAGGTATAATCCTGATTCCGAGTGCGGAGGCCCCAGACGCGCGTCACGGGATCGCGTTCGGCCCCGCCCGAACCCCAGGCCCGCTGTTTGTCCTGGCGCACGCCCCCGGTGAGCCACAGCCGATCTTTCCAGAACGCGCTTTGCATGGCCCCCATCATCGAGTCGAGTCGCGTGAGTTCATCCCGCGAGTTGTCGGCGATGCGGACATAGCCGCTCGTCACGCCGTTCTGGCCAGTGAGCGGGTGGTTCCGCACGTCGTGCAGTCCGTGAACATCGAGATTGTCGCTCGAGAAATCCAGGTACGTGCGCCGGACGATCGCATTGTTGCCCGACGTGAGGTCCGCGGGATAGAGCGTCGGGTTGTTCATCAGCTGTGGTGTGATGTTCCGTTCGGCGAACGTCCCGGGCGTCTGGTTCTCGTTGTCCCGGCGCGAGAGCAGGCCGGCAAACCGGTGGCGTCCGAGCCATCTATTGCGGCGCGTCAGATCGAGGGCATAGGCGGCGGTCAGTCGGAAATCGTCGCGGATTTGATCGCGGTTTTCGATCTGGCCGGTGCCTTCGATATAGTAACGGCCGACATTCGGGTTGCGGCGGCCGTCGGGAAGCAAGGCGTTCGGATCGCCGCGCAGCGCGATGCCATCAAACACAATCGGCCGGACATTATAACGACGCTCATGCTGCCGGTTGAAGGCAGCTTCCAGGTCGAGGTTTTCGACGACGCGTTGTTCGACGAAGATCGCGTAGTTATAGAAATATTGCTCGTTGGCAAAACTGGGCCCGGCGAGGTTCGTCCAGCGGGGCAACACGTTTTCGTCCGTAATCGCGATGGGATTGTTGGCGAGCCCGACCGCCGACGGACCCGAGTTCGAAATCCGGCCGCCGAACAACACAATGGGCCCGAGGCCCGACACTGGGTCGTAAACCACCGCGCGCGAGTTGTTCGCCCCGGCCCCCGTCACGGCCTGACCGAAGGTCTGGGAAACGGGCGAGCCGGCGTTCAGCCACGGACTGATTCGATCGGCGGCGGGCCAGGGCTGGGCTTTGCTCTCCTTGATGTCGGCGTACTCGGAGTCGAGCCGCACGGTGGTATTCTTGAACGGCCGGTAGGTGAGCGCAAAGGCGCCGCCCAGCCGATCGTAGTATTCAAAGTCGCGCCACGTCTTGCGTTCGTGCCAGATGGCGTTGACCCGCGCCGCAAGTTTGCCGCCGAGCGAGCGGTTGACGTCGATGGTCGCCCGATGATCATCCCAGCTGCCCACGCGAAGCTGCACCTCGGTCCGGTCGCGCCGGAGTTGCGCCTGCTTGGTCGTGGTATTGACGATGCCGCCCGGGCCGCCGACGCCGAACAGGATGGAGTTCGGGCCGCGGGAGAAATCGAGCCGCTCGACATTGTAGCTGTCGTGCGAACCGAACCAGCCGAAGTAATTCCGCCCGAGCGATGCGCCGACGAAACCGCGCATCTGGAAGATGATATCATTACTATAGAGCGCATTGCCGGTGAAGTCGGAGAAATCCTTCTCCGTGTTCATCGCGTAGTTCAGCGCGTCGATGACGTTTACGGCGCCGATATCCGTCAGGAAATCCCGCGTCATGACCGAGATCGCCGCCGGCGTGTCCTTCAACTCCGTGTTCAGCCGGCTGCCGGCGAGCGTGTTGGTGGCCGCGTATCCAGAATCCTTATCCGTGTGGACCACGAACGGGGACAGCGTGACGGCCTCCTCCTCCCGGGGGCCGGAGCCGGCGCTGGGGGTGGAGGGTTGACCGGCCGCTTGGGCCAGGAGCTGCGCGGCGAGCGCGCACGCGAGCGCGCCGGTGCTGGTTCGGGGATGGCGGCATCGTTGGCGGTGGTTCATGTGGGAGGAGAAGGGTGGGGTGGTGCCGGGGTGGTGGCTGCTCCGTCCTGCTTTACTTGATGTTGTGACGAATTACCGATCCCATTTCCATTCGAAATCCACTTCTGATTGCTCCTGGGACTTACGGGGCGAGAGAGAGACGCGGAGGGGCGTGGTGTGGCGCTCGCCGCCACGGAATCCGCTTCAGCGCCGCGCCTCTTTATCAGCGGAGACCGTCCGTCGAAGCTCTATCAGTCGCACACTATGCGCCGGAGCGTCGAACTCGATGGACGCCGCGCCATCCCGCCCGACGGTTACCTCCGCCTCCTTCACGGCTGAAATCGCCGCCAGTCGCGCGTACCGATCCCGGTTCTTCGGGAACACCTCACGGACCGCGTTGCGCCCGTATCGAGTCCCTGGATTCGAATCGTATATGGAGGTCTTTTCGTTCGCCTCGAGCCCCGCCGCCTCGCAATCCCGATAGTGCTGCCGCATGAATACGCCGTGCTCCGCGTCCGTCACCCGGTCCGTTCGCGTCCACGTTCCGGTGAGGCCGCGGAGCGTTATCGCGAAGCGATTGACTACTTTGGGCTCGCGCGCGGGACGGTGATGGTAGGCGAGCACCAGAATCGAATCCGGCTGCCGGCACGCCACGGCGCCGCTCTCGTCACCGCGCGAGCCGCCCGACGTCGTCACGGCCAGACGTTCCCCTCCCGCCATCCGCTCCAGCATCCCCATCACGTGGGTCCACGGAGTCGGCAGGCCCTGGCTGTTGACGCCCCATTGGTGAATCTGGCGCACGTCCAGCCGCCAGGCCCGGTCGGCGATCGCCGCGAGAAAACTTCCTCCCCATTCGGTCGTATCGTTGCCAAACAGCCGTCGTCCCCGTTCGTCGTTGAGCACGCAAAACTCCGCCACCTCCACCGGTACGGAATGGAACTGCGGAAAGCGGTCGAGTCGTTCGCGCATCTGCTGGATCGCGAGCTCGAAACCGGTGCTCGGCGATCCCACGCGCCCATACCAGGAACACGAAAAATGGCGCATCCGCGTGCCCGTCGCGCCTGTGTGGAAGTTACGGCCCGCGCCGCAATGATCGATGATGTCGAGACCCCATTTGGTCGATCCCGCGCCCTCGTCCACCGTGCTCTCCCCGGCCGGACTCGCCGGTTTGAGAATATTGCCCGGGCCGATGTCGGCATCTGGCAGCAGCCGCGTCACGGCATCAACCGCCGTATCATATAGGCGCAGCCATTCCTCCTTCGTGCCCGCCCAATGACCCGGCTTGAGATCCGGTTCGGTCATGACACGGAAGCGCCATCCGCCGACGACCTCGCGGCCAAACGCATCGATCATCGCGGCCGTCGCCGCGTGAATATAGGCATGATACAGAGTGTAATCGAGCGGCGGCTGCGTGTTGCCATAGGTGTGCAGCGGGCCCGGCGCGCTCATCGCGGTCGGTACATTGTCCAGGACGAGCCGGGGCGTGTAGCCCGCGGCCAGAATGCCACGCAGCGCCGCGATCATCCCGCGGAAATCGCAGATGGGCCGGCCGGCGGCGTCCACCCCCTTGAACCACTCCTGCTCCCCATCGCTCCGGCCTCCCAGCAGCCGGACACAATTCACCATTCGTGCGTAGGGCTTCTGTTCCCTGAAGGCCGCATGATATGCCGGGTCGGTGAAGGGATGTTGCGAGGTCGTGTTCGCGATCGACCAGAAATTGTGGCACGTCCCGTCCACTTTTCCGCCGTCGATGGCGATCTCGTTGCGCGCTCCCTGCAACTCGGGTACCGCCAGCGGTTGAGCGGAAAGGCCAACGATTGCGATCGCGCCGTGCCAGGTCTGCCGACCCGGACCACGCTGCCCGAGATGCAGACGCTCGGGCAACTGGGCAATCGCCAGATTGCTGGCAGAGCCGACGGTCTCGTCGTCCACCCGCAGGTTCAGCGCCACGTCGCGCTCTCCCGATGGCCGCCAGGTCAACTGGATCCGATGCCACGATTCCGGCGCCCATTTCTGCGTCCGGGGATCGCTCATTGCCATGTGATGCGCCTCGTCCGGCTTGTAAGGGGCGACCAGGACACCCTGACGGAAGAAGAGTGTGATGTGCGTGTGAGCCGTCTCGCCGATGTGGAGCAGCGTCGAGTCCTGTTCCGCGGGCCAGGTCCGGGGAAGGCGTATCCATAGATCGATGCCGCCGCTCCGCGCCGTCAGGCGTCCGGCAACTGGCATCATCACCCCGCTCGGGCCCGAAAACGCCAGGGCCGGCCGCCCATCCGGCCCGACCGTCGGCTGCACGCCGGCGCCCACCTCCGCCCCCGCGGCGCGCAAACCCGCCCGCGTATTCAATGACCTGATATCCGGGTCCGCCGCCCGGCTGCCTGGCACGGCCGCCGCCAGGAGCACCGGCAGGAGCAGCCAGCGCAGCCACGGCGATGTGTTTGGAGGCCGGTTCTCTCCGGAGTTGTGCATGAGGGCGACGATGGGCCCGCCCGTGCGAGCGATCAAGAGCCAGGAGGATCTGGCGGGGCGCATCTGCCGGTTGGCGGCGTGAGTGGCACGGGCGTCCCGCCCGTGAATTACGTGACGTGTAGCAATATTGGGCGGGACGCCCATGCCACTTCAGAAGTCCGCCACCGACAACTCGGAGATGCGCCCGATCTGGCGCAGAAAATTGTCGCCCAGCAATCGCTCGACGTGGCGGCGGTGTGACCTCACTGTGGCGAACGGTGCGACCCTGGCTGCTCCGGCGAGCGTGAGGGTTGTTCCAATGGCCCGACCCAACTCATGAAATCAATCTCACGTGTATTTGTCCTGCTGATCGTCTGGCTGGCGTCGGCTGCCGCCGTCTCCGCCGCGGAGCGCGTTCGGCCGAATATTCTGTTCATTCTCTGTGATGATCTTGGCGTTAATGATCTCCATTGTTACGGCCGGGCGGACCATCGGACGCCGAACCTCGATCGGCTGGCAGGGCAGGGGACGCGGTTCACCTCGGCGTATGCCGCGCAGCCGATCTGCTCGCCCTCCCGAGCCGCAATCCTCACCGGCAAAACGCCCGCCCGACTGCATCTCACCACCTATCTGCCCGGACGCCGCGACGCCGTTTCCCAGATGCTGCTGCATCCCGAAATTCAGATGCAGGTGCCGTTGGAGGAAAAAATAATTCCCGAGTATCTCAAGCCGCTCGGATACGTCACGGCCGCCATCGGGAAGTGGCACGTTGGCGGCGCTGGCTTCGGCCCGCTGGAGCAGGGCTTCGACACGTACCATCCAGGCAAACCCAACACCGAACCGTCCGCCACCGAAGGCGGCAAAGGCGAATACGACCTCACCGCCGCGGCGGAAAAGTTCATCGAAGCGAACCGCGACCGCCCGTTCTTTGTGTATCTGGCGCACAACACGCCGCACATCCCGTTCAAAGCCCAGCCCGCACGCGTTGAAAATAATTCAGGCGCGTTCGAACCGGTGTATGCCGGCGTGATCGAGACGCTCGACGACACGGTCGGACGCCTGCTCGCAAAACTCGATTCGCTCAGGCTGACGGAAAAAACGCTCGTGGTTTTCACGTCGGACAATGGTGGACTGCATGTACCGGAGGGTTCGCACCAGCGGATCACCCACAACTCGCCTTACCGCGCGGGCAAAGGATACGTGTACCAGGGCGGCCTTCGCATTCCGCTGATCGTCCGCTACCCCGGGCGAGTGCCGGCCGGCCGCGTGGTCGACGATCCTATTGTCAACACAGACTGGATACCGACGCTGCTCGAGCTGACCGGCGCGCCGGCCCCGACCGGACTGGACGGGAAGAGTTTCGCCGGGTTCCTGACGGGAACGGCGCCGGCTCCCGGGCGGCCCTTCTTCTGGCATTTTCCGCACTATAACAATCAGGGTGGCCGGCCCACCGGAGCGATGCGCGACGGCAATTGGATGATGATGGAATATTACGACACCGGTCGCGCCGAGCTTTACGATCTCGCGAATGATATAGGCGAACAGCACGACTTGGCGGCAGGACAGCCGGAGCGCGTGGCGCGGATGCGCGCGGCGCTGGACGCGTGGCGCAAGCAAGTCGGAGCCCAGAGCAATCGACCGAACCCACGTTACGAACCAGCGAAATTCCGCGAACTGTACGAGGACACGAACCCATCGCGTTTCAACCCGGCAAAAGCGGACGAATCGCAGTGGGAAAACATTTGGGCCTGGCGCCGCGGCATGAACTCCGTGTTGTCCGCCGACGGGAAACAGAAGAAGAAATAGCAGCAGCGAAACCGGGTTGAAAGAGCGGTTCTGCCGAATATTTGGTCGGGAGAAATGTTACGATCGTGTCGTTTGGGTGACGGCCGGGTGAAACCTCCGTGACAGGCGGACATTTGCGTTGCGGCGGCGTTTTGCCGCACGACGTGTAAGCGGGTCTGATGTTGATTCCATCGAATGAGAGGAGTCGGGCCCACTCCGCCTGTGCGATCGTGCTCGTGCTGTGGAGCGCTGCTTGCACGCTCACCGCTGCCGGCGCCGGAGCGATCTCCGAGCGGAATATCAATGCTCAAGCGGCGACGGCGGTCGCCGTGGACACCGGCGAAGTCGGGCGGGTGGATGTCATCGTCCGCTCGCCGGCAGAACCGGTGGTGAAAATGGAGGCGTTTTCCGTCTCCGCCGAGGCGGTCCAGAACTCCGGTGTCGGATTGCTGAGCGCGCGGCAGAAGTCGGGTGCGATGAGCGACGCGATCGGTTCTGAGCAGATGAGCAAGCTCGGCTTCGGCACCGCCGCGGCAGCCATGAAGGCGGTCACGGGCGCCTCGGTCGTCGGGGGCAAATACGTCTATATTCGGGGGCTGGGCGAACGCTATAGTTCGACCATGGTTAACGGCGTCGAAGTGCCGAGCGCCGACCCCGACCGTCGCGCGGTAAACATGGACATGTTCCCCAGCGATCTGATCGACGCGATTGTGACGACCAAGACATTCACGCCCGACCGGCCGGGAAATTTCACGGGCGGCAGCGTGGATCTGAAGACGAAGGAGTTTCCGGACCAGTTTACACTCGCGCTGTCGGCTTCGCTCGCGAGCAACTCGGGTGTGGCCGGCCGTCAGTTTCTCGCATCGGGCGGCGCGAGCAACACCTGGGGGAGCGACAACGGCAGCCGGTCACTGCCGGCGGAGCTGGCCGGCCAGCGGATGCCGCTGCGTTTCTCGAGCGCGGCGGTCGATGCGGAGATTGGCCGGCTGACGCGACTTTTCGATCCCAGCATGGCGCCGGCGTCAAAGGAAGCGCCGATGAACCGCAGCTTCGCCGCGGCGATCGGCGGAGTCACGCGGCTGTTCGGCCACAATCTCGGCTATGCCGC
This sequence comes from Opitutales bacterium, assembly GCA_038204695.1. Classification (GTDB taxonomy): domain Bacteria; phylum Verrucomicrobiota; class Verrucomicrobiia; order Opitutales; family Opitutaceae; genus ER46. Next base: position 31,769 of record JBBRCR010000029.1, read on the forward strand.
GAGCCTTTCTTACGATCGCAGTTTCGGTGGATATAGCGAGGGAGTCACCGCTCGCTATGAACGCCAGGGAGTCACCTCGCCCGCGCTTGCACCGCTCGTCCTTCTGGACGACACCCGCAGCGAGGACGATGCGTTGCGGGGCAGCCTCTTCAACCTGGCGTATCAGTTTAGTCCCGATCACCAGCTGAGTCTGAACACGATGTTCAATCAGTCGGGCATCGACATGGTGCGACGGCAGAGCGGCCTCAATGTTTCCGGCGGTGGCATCAGTGAGACGGAGGTCTTCACCACCCGCACGCTGCGCTACACCGAGCGATCGCTGCGCTCGTTACAGCTCGCGGGCAAGCACCTCTTGCCCGCGCTGCACGAGTCACGGTTGCAGTGGAGCATCACCGATGCGCAGACAACGCAGGACGAACCGGACACGCGTTATTTCAGCACGTTTCAGACGCCCGACGGCAGCCAGTATTTCGAGGCTTCCGGCCTGCCGCGTCCGTCCCGTTACTTCCGCGAGCTCGAGGAGTCGCGCCGTGATTACAGCGCCGATCTCTCCGTGCCGTTGGGCACGTGGAGCGGCCGCCGCGCGCAGTTCAAGCTCGGCGCGGCCTTCGCGCGCACCGCTCGCGCCTTCAACGAACGGCTGTTCGAATACAACAGCACGGTGCTGCGATATGATGGCGATGAGCAGGGTTTCCTTCGCGATACGCAGGTCGGTCAAATCGATTCCGCAACCGGACGCTTCCGGCCGGCCCAGCTGTATCTGGTGGAAACCGGCTCTGCTGCCAACAGTTACTTCGGCGGGCAGGATGTGGCCGCCTATTACGGTATGATCGATGTGCCGGTCACCGAGGGGCTGCGCCTCATCGGCGGCGTGCGGCGCGAGTCGACGAAACTCGACGTGCGGAGCCGCGACCCGAAGCGACGGGCCGGCCTGCTCGACAATCACGATTCACTGCCGTCCGCGACCGTCGTCTACGCGCTGACGGATCGGATGAACCTCCGGCTGGCGGCGACGAAAACAGTGGCGCGGCCAAACTTCCGCGAGATTGCCGACTATACATCGTTCGAGTTCGTCGGCGACTTTGTCTATATTGGCAACCCGAGCCTTCGGCGGACATCCATCACGAACTTCGATCTGCGTTGGGAATGGTTCCCGCGTCGCGGCGAGGTCCTCGCCGTCAGCCTGTTTCACAAGGCCATGAGCGATCCGATCGAGCGCGGTGTATTTTCGGTCGTGAACAGCGGCGAACTCCAGTTTCAGAATGCGCCCCGCGGCCGCGTCAGTGGCATCGAGATCGAAGCGCGCCGGAATTTCGCGTTTCTTTCGGAGCGGCTCCGCGGGTTTTCCGCTGGTTTCAATCTCACGTTCGTCGAGTCCGCGGTCGATATTTCGCCGGCGGAGATCACGTTCATCCGATTCTACGAGCCGCACGCCAAGGCCACGCGCGAACTCACGGGTCAGTCCCCGTATATATACAACCTCGATC
>JBBRCR010000030.1:0-33228 GCA_038204695.1 Opitutales bacterium
GTCAACTATAACAACCTGTTTATTGCGTCCGAGGCAATCCGCGCCACCGTGTATCTCAAATACGACTTCCGCGATTTGCGGCCGGCGTGGGCCAAGTGGCTTGGCCGCCACACCGCCACGGGTCTGTATGAGCAAAATTCAAACGAGACCATCAACTACAACCATGGTTATGCCTTCGACGGAGATGCCGCACGCGAACGCGCGCCCAATATAGACCATGCCGGGCGTCGCTCGGGGCGGATTGTCTACATCGGGCCGTCGCTCATCGGGAACCGCAATCCCCTTCAGCTCGACGCGGTGTCCATCCCGTCGCAAACGGCCGGGCCGTTGACCAATATTCCCTACTTCGTGCGCGAGGCGAACGCCACCGATCCCGGCCGGATCGTCGACGCGCCCGCCACGCTGCTGGAAAGAAATAATGGCGGGAGCGGTTTGCGGGAGGTCACGAGATCCCAGGCCGCCGTCCTGCAGAGTCACTGGTTGCAGGAGCACTTCGTGACCATGTTTGGGTGGCGCCGCGACGAGGACTATTTCGTCCGCCAAACGGTAAATTTTGTCCCCAATCCCGCCGACCCAAACGACCCCGGCAAGGTTCACTACGGGTTCAATGACTTCTCCTTTCCGGACACTCCGCCTTTGAACGTGGCGGGTGAAGTCAAGAGTTACAGCGCGGTCGCGCGCTGGCCACGCAAACGGGTGCGGCTTCCCTCGGGAACCGACCTCAGCATTTTCTACAATAAATCGAGTAACTTCACCCCGGTTGGCGGCCGTATCAATGGCTATGGCGAAAAGATCGCATCCCCCGAGGGCGAAACCAGGGAGTATGGTTTCAACGTGTCGGCGTTCAGCGATAAGTTGAGCCTGCGGTTGAACTGGTTCGAAACCAGCGTCAAAGGCCAGAGCTACAATCCGACGGTCGTGGGCACCGCGGCCATGGACGCCACCGTGCGCGCGGCCGCGCGGTGGTACACGGAAGGCACGTTGAATCCTCATCTGGTTGATATCGGGATTGCCGATGCCGAACTCCTGTTGAGCGCACTGCCGGACAATTATCGCGCGCTCTACGACTGGCGCGTGGTGGGGGAGCGGCCCAACCAGTCGGTGAACTACTTCAGTTCGCTTCCGGGCAGAACCGATACGACCGACTATACAGCCAAAGGGACCGAGGTCGAAATTGTCTACAATCCCACCCGTAACTGGCGCATCCTGGCAAACGTGGCGAAACAGGAAACGATTCAGAGCAACGCCCTGCCGTTCCTGAAGGATCTGATCGCGCGGATGACCCCCGTCTGGGAAAAACTCAGACCCCGGGCGAATGGGGCGTACCCACTCAATTGGCAACCGGGCGATCCGCTGGCCGCCAACGTGCAGACCTTCGGCGCCTGGCTCGATGCCAACGTATATAGTCCGTTCGCAACGGCCATCGCCACGGAAGGCTCGGCCAGCGCCGAACAGCGCAAGTGGCGGGCGAACTTGGTGACCAGTTATCGTTTCGGCGGGGGCTCGATATTCGGAGAGAGCCTGAAAGGCTGGAGCATCGGCGGTGCCGTCCGCTGGCAGGACAAACTCGGCATAGGCTACCCGACCACGCGCAATTCCGACGGCAGCGTCCACCTCGACCTCGCCCGTCCGTATTACGCGCCGGCCGAAACCAACGTCGATGTTTTTGGCAGCTATGAACGCAAGGTCTGGAAAAACCGGCTCAACTGGAAAATCCAGCTCAATATCCGCAACCTGATCGCAGACGATGAGCCCATCGCCATCGGCGTCCAGCCGTGGGGCGATGTATCCACCGTTCGACTCGCGCCGGAACGGAGATGGTATGTGACCAACAGCTTCACGTTCTGAAATCAGACAAACGGTAACTGAATCAGGCCGCCGACCACGCGGCACGACCACCGCCACTTATGCGAGTTTTCGACTCATGTTCTCTGTTCCTCGCGGCGCAGCTTTTCCGCGCTTCCGCGATTTGGGTCTTCGCGTCATCGTTCGGATTTGCGGCGCCCGCGGCGGCGGTGCACGCGGCCAAATTGGAACGTATCGTGGTCGCGCCGGACGGTCGCGGCTTCATCCGGGCGGAATCGAAGACGCCGTTTCATCCGTGGGGCGTGAATTACGGCCACGCCGGTCGGCTGATGGAGGATTTCTGGGATGAAGACTGGGAGACGTTTGCCAGCGACTTTCGGGAAATGAAAGCGCTCGGCGCCAATGTGGTTCGCGTCCACCTGCAGTTTGGAAAATTCATGATAGCCGCCGAGCGGGCGAATCCGGCCGCCTTGCGACAATTTACCCGGATGCTTCGTCTCGCCGAGGACGTCGGGATCTACGTTAAATTGACGGGACTAGCCTGCTATCGGCCGGCGGATTCGCCGCCATGGTATGATGATTTGGAAGAGGCGGCCCGATGGGCGGCACAGGCGAAATTCTGGGCTGCAGTGGCCGAAGCGGGCGCCGGAAGTCCCGCCGTATTCTGCTACGACTTGATGAACGAACCGATTTCCCCCGGCCAAAAGCGCGAGCCCGGACAATGGCGATCGGGACATCTTTTCGGTGGCTATGATTTCGTCCAATATATTGCCATCGACCCCGCCGGCCGCAGTCGCGACGCCATCGTGGCGCAATGGCTGGGACGCATGATTCCCGCGATCCGTGAAAACGACCCGGCGGCGCTGGTCACCGTGGGTTTGCTGCCGTGGTCACAGCGAATGAAGCATTTGTCCGGCTTCCTGCCCGGCAACATTGCGCCGGCGCTCGATTTTGTCTCGGTGCATATCTACCCGCATCAGGACAGGCTCGATGAAGCGATGGAAGCGTTGCGCAAGGTGTCGGTGGGCAAACCCGTGGTGATTGGGGAGACGTTTCTACTCTCCTGCACGGAGGCCCAGCTGGAAAAATTTATGCGCGATTCGCGTGAAATCGCCAGCGGTTGGATCGGGCACTACGATGGGTTGACGGAGGAGGACGCCGCCGTGCTGGAAAAAGCCGGAAAGCTCACGCTGCCCCAGCGTATTTATCGAACATGGGCTCACATGATGGTCCGCTTGAAACCGGAATTTGTCACCGACGACCGCTGAGGCTGGCTGCTGGCTTGCAAAGCGAACTCCACCACGATGTACGCCTCATCGTTGATTTCCATAGCTCATCAGGTTCTTCTCGAACTCCCGGCAACACACGCCCCGCACGTGCCCGTTGTCATCACCGCTCGGATTGGCTCGCTCACCCCGATTTCCCCATGACGTTTAAATCCCGCCCTTCCGTGATGATTGGCGTCGCGCTCGCCGGACTCCTTTCGATTTACACCGGTGCCCGGTGCGCCACCGCGGCCAACCCGACTGCATCCGGGGAACCGGCCGGCATCCTCTCCACTGGCCAAGCCGGGCGTCCCCGTGAAGCGCCGGGATTCTACACGACCGGAATGCAGAACGGGCGGTGGACGCTGTTCGACCCTGACGGGAGGCCGTACTTCTGCCTGGGACTGAACCATGTGAACCAGCGATTTGGCGTGGAGAGAATCAATCGTGACCTCGCGTCATATCACTTTAACTCGTATGGGTGGATGGCGTCGCTTCCCTTCATCCGGCAGGGCTCATTGAGCTATGTCTATCCGCTCGATTTCCTCCAGATCTCCATTGGATTATATAACCGAATCAAACGCGGAGACACCGCCGGAACTTTCCGGTATCCTGATCCCTATGACGCCGCGTTCCGGGCGGAAGTTGTCAAGACCATCGCTGAAATCTGCGGCCCGTTGAAGAACGACCGGAACCTTGTCGCCTACATGCTCGGGGATGTGCCCGTGATCATTCCAGCCCGCGATAATCCCGAGCTTAATTGGGCGGAGGCCATTCGACGGCAGCCGGAAGGAACGCCCGGCAAGAAGGAATATCGGGCGTGGCTCCGTAACGAGTACAAGGGGAGAGAGGCGGAGTTCGCGGCGAACTATGGGGCCGCGCTCACGGAAGATCCTTCTCCGCCTGGCCCGTCGCAGCTCTCGCAGCCCCAGGGCGAGGTGTACAAGGACGACGTGAAGTTTGCGCTGCATCTCATCGCCGATTTCTACGCGTTCGTCTGTCCACTGATTCGAAAGGCGGATCCGCATCATCTGCTCTTCAGTCATCGGCTGCTGCATGATCAATTGAATATGGACCTGCTTCGGTCGGCCGCTCCGTATGTGGATGCGATCGCCGTGCAGCCTCCCTTCAGCGAAAGATTCGATGGGGAACTCTATCGAAAGGTCCACCAGGCGACGGGCAAACCGGTCTTCATTTCCGACCACCATATAACGACATCCTCCCGGTTGCAGACTCGGGCAGATGCCGCCAGGGCGTACCCGCATTATTTGCAGTCGGTCTACGATTCAGGAATCATTATTGGCTACGGGTTTTGCAGTCACCTGGAGTCAGTCGGCAAGGCATCGGGCTTGGTGAAACCCGGTCTTTGTGATCAATCCGGAACGATTTTTCCGGAATTCGCCGAACACGTCGTGCCGGCCAATAAACAACTGCTGGATCAATTCAGGCGCGAATAGGCCGCCTTCGAGACGCAGCATTCGATCACGACGATGTCCGCCCCGCGCCGCCATTTCTGCCGGACTGCCGCGACCGGGCTGGTCTCTGCCCTCGCCGCCCCTGGTCGGCCCTTGGCGTCGGATTCTTCTCGTACGACGCAGCCCGCGCCACAGGGTTTTTTCACTTTGGGCCGCTGGCAGGAGCGTCGGTTCTTTGACGTTCTCAGTTTTCAGGATTTTCGGAATCCAGCCGGGAAGCTGGCGGCATGGCACCGCAAGACGGGCAAGCCCGTGTTGGGGGCCGATGGATCAGCCGGGCCGAACGTGCGCCGCCTGATCGGCCGCTGGTTTCCCGTGACCTGTCGCCCCCGCCGACCCTGAAGCCACGTGTTCGCCGGATTCGTACGCGCCGGCCCTCGCCGGCCCGTATTCAGATATTCGATGCCGGAAAGACATGTCGCGTGATGGACCCTGGCCCGGACGAGCGGAGGGATCCGAACGGCCGCGCTCCATCGGTCCCCATCGGAGACCACCGCACCGAGGTGGCGGCGTCACGTCCGCGGCATAGCGTTCAACCCCACGTACCCGCCGCGACATCAACGGTCCATGCCCGCTTTCCCCCTTACGCTTGTCCTGGCGCTCCTTGTTCTGGTGATGGCGTCCGGCTGCGGGCGCACTCCTGGAGCAAGCAGCGAGCCGCCCTTCGTCTCGTACCAAACGCCAATGGCGGCCGAGTTGCCGCCATCGGCGGATGCCCATTGGGGATTCGCCGGTGCTCAAATCGTGAGAGTGGGCGAGGGTAATGCTTTCTCGCTCGCGGCGCCTGCATCGCCGACGTGGAACGCCGTACCCGGTGTGCCGGTACAGTTGCAGGACACCGACGCGCTGATATCGGCAAAGGAAGGCGCCTTCTGGTTTGGCCGTGAGACGCCGAACAGCGTCGAAAGCGCCGCGCTTTGGATCCGCAGCGACGCCGGCCCGACTACGGCGACCCCGCTGCCCGCGCTACCGGAGGGGATTCGCGCGCAAGCGGGGGCCGTTCACCGCGGCAACCTCTATGTCGTCGGCACTGCGGTTACCGATGGTGCGCCGCACCTCTTCCGACTTCCTCTGGCAAAGGATTCGCGTTGGATGCGTCTCTCACCTCTTCCGGCCGAAATCGGAAACGTCCTCACCGTCACCACCCAAAATGACGGTGAACGGATCCGGCTGTATTTCATCGGCCAGGCGCGCTCCGGCCGGTTCGCCCTCACCGCGTACGATCCGCTCGATGGGAAATGGATGCCGCCCACCGTCACTCCGCTGCAACACGAGCCGCGTTTCACCGTGCCGCTCGGCATCGCCCATCTTGCCGCTGTCACGCAGCCAGTTGACGGGACTGCGCCCGCGCGAGTCTGGATCTATAATACAATCACCACCGCGTGGACGGATCACGCCTGGTCCGGAGTCTCCCGCGTTGCCGCTGTCCGCTCGGCCCCGGCACGGCTGGTCGCTGTTGCGCTGCAAGACAATGGGCGGCCCGAGTGGATCGAATGGGTGCACACGACCCGCGCCCGTGGGCTGCACTGGGGCGATTACCTCGTGCTAGCCGCTTTCTTTCTCACGTTGATTGGCATCAGTTGGCGGCATTCCCCCCGGGGCCGCTCGAGTGACACCTATTTCCGGGGTGGGCGGCAGATTCCCTGGTTCGCGGCCGGGCTCAGCGTCGTGGCGACGCGGCTCAGCGCCACTTCGTTCATCTCCATCCCGGCAAAGTCGTTCGCGACGAACTGGCAATATACACTTATCCCTGTCACCAATATTGTCGGCGCCTTCATCATGTCCCGCTGGTTCGTACGATTTTTTGTGCGGCTGAATCTCACCAGCGGCTACGAATACCTCGAGAAGCGCTTCAGTCCGCTCGTGCGGACACTCGGCAGCCTCAACTACCTGCTTTATGAACTCTCGCGCATTGGCATCCTCATCGTCGTCCCCGCGGTCGCCCTCCATGTCGTCGCCAAGTTCGATCTCTCCACCACGATTGTGGTGATTGGCGCGGTCGTGACCGTGTATACCGTAATCGGCGGAATCGAGGGCGTGGTGTGGGCGGACGTATTTCAGGTCGGCGTCAAGGTGGCGGGACTGCTGGTCGCGATCGGATTCGTCTTTGCCCAACTCGAGGGCAGTCCCACTCAACTAGCCGCGACCGCGTGGCATGAAAACAAGCTGCGCCTGGTGAACGTGAGTTGGGATTTCACCCGCGACACGCTGTGGGTGTTCATCCTGTTTTGGACCACCGACGGATTGAAGAGTTACGTGGCGAACCAGACGATTATCCAGCGGTTCATCAGCACCCGAAACGAGGATACCGCGCGACGCACCATCTGGTCCTCGGCCTTGATTGGCACGGCCATTTCCTGGCTCTTCCTGCTCCTCGGCACCGGCCTTTATTTGTTTTATCGCCAGCAGCCGGGTCGGCTCGATCTCACCATGGACAAGCCTGACGCCGTGCTGCCGTGGTATATAGTCTTCGAACTGCCGCCCGGCGTCACCGGCTTGCTGATCTCGGCTTTAATCGCTGCCGCCGCCTCCAGTCTCGCCGGCGCATTGAACAGCACGTCGACGGTCATGGTGACAGACTTCTACCGGCGATTTTCCGCCCGGCCGACGGATGCCGGTGCCCTGCGGGCGGGTCGGGTGCTCACGGTTCTCATCGGCGTGTTTGCGACCGGGCTCGCCCTCCTGCTCGCTCAGCTGTCGAACAAGTCACTCTTCGATCAAACCCTCAGCATGATCGGCCTGTTCGGCGGAGGTTTGGGCGGTTTGTTTCTGCTCGGCATGCTGACCACGCGCACGAGCAGCATTGGGGCCGTGGCCGGGCTCGTGGTCAGCGCGTGTGTCCAATATTATGTGAGCCGTCACACCCCGCTGCACCTGCTGACGTATATGTTCACGGGCATGTCGTCGTGTTTTGTCACTGGTTATCTGGTCAGCCGAATCTGGCCGCATCGAAAAGACGTCACCGGGCTTACGATTCATACGACCACATGAGCGCGGCGAAGGAGGAACTTGACGTCGCGACCGGTTCACTACCGTGTTCCGCTCACGAGTTCGAATGTCTTCCGCGCCCCAGAAGTACCAATCACTCACCGCCCAAGTCGCGGAGCGGATCGCGGCCGAAATCAAAAACGGCACCTGGGGCAACTGGCTGCCCGGCGAGCGCACGCTCACCAAGACCCTTCAGACCAGCCGGAAGACCCTCCGCAAGGCACTCGCCCAATTGAAGCGAGAGGGGACTATCCGGACGCGACACGGGTTGGGCCATGAGATTCGTGGGGCCGCCGGCAGTGCACCCAGTCTGACCGGTGCCGGCGAAGGCACGGTGGGCCTGTTGACCCCGGAATCGCTGGAGAACCTGCGTCCGTACACCGCGCTCTGGGTCGATGAATTGCGGGCGCTCCTCTTCGAGAGCGGCGCCAAACTGACCACGTTTTCCGGCCACCGTTTTTTCACGGGCCGACCCGAAAAGGCGCTCGCGCGGCTCGTGGAGCAGAACCCGCAGCGCTGCTGGGTGCTCGCCCACTCGAACGAGCGGATTCAGCAGTGGTTTCACGAAAAGCGGGTGCCGTGCATCATTGCCGGCTCGTCGCATCCCGGGCTGCCGCTGCCCAATGTCGACCTCGACTATTTCGCGGTCTGCCGGCACGCGGCCGGCGCGATGCTGCGGCTCGGGCACCGTCGCGTCGCCCTTTTCATGAAACAGTCGGAACGAGCCGGCGACCTCGAAAGCCAGCGCGGGTTCGAGGACGGCGTGCGCACGTCGCGGCACCCTGATGCCGAGTCGATCATCGTGCAGCACAACGGCACGGTCGACGGCGCCTACCGGGTGCTGGCGCGTGTATTCACTTCGCAATCACCTCCGACCGCGCTCCTGGTTGCGCAATCCGCGTTTTATCTCACCACCATCGCGTTTCTGGCCGAGCGGGGGCTGCGCGTGCCGAAGGCCGTGTCGCTCATGTGCCGGGAGGACGATACGTTTCTCGCGTACCTGAAGCCGGCGCCCGCGCGGTACTCGTGCAATCCGAAGGTCTATGCGAAGCGGCTCGCGCTCCAGGTGGAGCTGTGCTTTCGCGGGGAAACCGGCGGCAATCTCATTCATCGGATCGAACCGCGCTACCTGTCGGGTGCATCGCTCGGCCCCGCGCCCGGGGGCCCGGATGCAGCCATGTAGCGATGGCATTGGGCGGCGCCAGGGCCGGCCGATCGCCTGGAACCACAGCGACGCGGACTCCTCGCCGGAGCGGCGGCTTTCCAGCCGCCGAAATACGTTTGAACAACTGGCTATCGGGCGACTGTAAAGTCGCCCTTCCCGTCAGCCGTGTCCTCGGCGCGAACCCATGCGCGGTGGCCAATCGGTGGGGCAAGCGCAGCCGAGCCCATCATTCCTTTACCGCGCCGACCAGCGCACTCGCACTGCCCGCGGGCGCCGCCGCCACGGGCAACGGTGTGTAATCGGCAAAGGTCCTGGCCAGCTCGCGTATCCCATTAATCATGACACGGACGTCGCCGCCCGGGCAGATGAGTTGCGCCCCGAGCGAGCGCACGAGCTGGTAGTGCTCGCGACTGGGACCGATGGTTCCCCAGAACTTGCCATGCCGCCGGCAGGATTCCGCGAGGAGCTTCATGGCGGCGACGACGGTCGGGTGGGACAGCTGGCCCAGTTTGCCGATCCGATGCGCGTAGTCGCCCGGGCCAAAGAAAATCCCGTCCACGCCGGGGACCGCAACGATCGCATCGAGCTGCGCCACCGCCTCCTCGGTCTCAATCTGGCAGAGAATCGCGATCTCGTTGTTCTGGTGCCGCACATACTCGGCGGCCGGAATCGTCCCGTAACGGCCGTCCACGCCACCGCCATTCCATCCGCGCAGCCCGGTGGCCTCGCCCTTTTGGGGCGCGGGGTTGTTGAACTTTGCCCAGCGGACAATCTGGCGGGCCTCGTCGGCACTCTCGACCATCGCGCACATGATACCACCGACGCCCGTCTCCATCACCCGCATCACGGATTGGTAATCGGCTGCCTTGAACCGCGCGATCGTCGTCACCGGATACGCGCGTGCCACCATGTTCAGCACGGCGAGGTCCTGCGTGGGAATATCGAAGTGCTCGAGATCAAACCACAACGACTGGAACAACCCGGTGCCACAGACAAAATCGACGTGTCGCGGTGTCGCGTGATTGCCCAGCACGTACAGGTGTTCGACTTCGCCGGCACGCATGCGCGCGAGAGTCTGGTTGCAGCGAAGTGGTTCCATATATTGCTGCCCCAGCAAGCGACGTCCGCCTGCCGTCACAAGCCGCCGCTACTGGTCACCGCAGGATGCCACAGGTGATGGCGGGCAGCCTTCCCGGGGACTGCTGGTCTCCCCTGGAGGCCACGCGTCGCGGGTTTACTCCCCCGCGGCGTTCTCCTTGGTTGAGTTCCCGGTGAGAACCCCGCTCCATTTCCTCATTGCCGCCGGCATGGCATTTGGCGCCGACCCCGGGCTGCGGGCAGTGGAGCGGGATGTGATCATCGTCGCGGGCCAGTCGAACGCGCTCAACTGGCACGCGGCGGCCGCGCAACTGCCCGCCAGTCCGCAGGACGCACGCATCCTCTTTTGGTATGAAACCGGCGCGCCGCCGGAGCGGGCCGCCGCCAAACCCATCAATGCGACTTCCGGCGCACAGTGGACGCGGTTACAGGGGCAGCGGCAGGAGCCCTTTGTGCGCTCCGAGCGCGAATTCTTTGGACCGGAGATGACGCTCGCCCGCCGACTCGCCGGCCCCGGGCGCCCGCTCGCGGTGATCATACTCGCCTACTTTGGCACCACGCTCGCCCGCGACTGGCACCCCGATGCCACGGACGGAAATCAGTTGTACGGGCGCCTCCAGCGAGAGGTGTCCGCGGCCCTGGCCGGCCTGCTCGCCGCCGGCGTGATGGCGCTCGGCGAACGGATGGCCGATGCGTGGCGGCGGCTCACCTCGAACGTTTCGCTCCATGAATGATCCTGTGCCGTTGGATTTTGATTTGGTCGTGGTTGGCGGCACGCCGGGTGGCATTGCCTGTGCCGTGCGTGGCGCGCGCGAGGGATTGCGCGTGTTGCTGACCAACCATAACCACCATCTCGGCGGCACGTGGGCCAACGGGCTCGGGGCCGTCGATACCCAGTACGCCGGGCGGCGGGCGCCGGTGTATTCGGAATTCTGCGACCGGATGCTCGCGTGGTACCGTGAGCGCTACGGCCGCGAATCCGAACCTTATCGCGCCGTCCTCACCAAGCATTTCTCCGTTTATACGACCAGCGGTCCCACCGCGGCCCAGCCGACCAGCGGCATGCGTGCGGCGCCGGCCGTGCTGCCCGATCGCTATTACGGGAAGTTCAATTTCGAACCGCACGTCGCGGAGCAGATAATCAACGAAATGGTGGCGGCTGAGTCGCGAATCACCGTCTGGCTGCGCTGTATTCCAGTGGTCATAGAGCAGGGGAATCGAAGGGTGGAGGCGCTGACGTTCCGTTGCAGCGACGGCACGGTCGACCGCCGCGTGACCGCCCGGGTGTTCGCCGACTGCACGTACGAAGGCGACCTGCTCGCCCTCGCGGGCGCGCCTTACCGCGTCGGCCGTGAGTCCCGGAGCGCGTTTGGCGAGCAACATGCCGGGCGGATCTTCACCACGCTGCATTTCGCGACGAAGGAGGAGGTGGGCTATCCGCGCGATGCCGTGGAAGGCCGGCTGAACCTCGAGCCGTATGAAGCCATTTCCCAACAAATCCACGCGGGCAGCACCGGCGAGGGGGACCGGAAGGTGCAGGCGTACACGTTTCGACTCTGCCTCTCGGCTGACCCGGCGAATCGCGTGATGCCCGAACGTCCGGCCAGTTACGATCGCGAGATCTACCTGCGGATGCGCAATCGCTGGAGCCTCGGTTCATCGATTCCCAACGGCAAACTCAAGTGGAACACGTCGAATCTTCCAGGTGGCAACTGGGAGTATCCGGAGGCGGACGGGGCGAAACGCCGCGAAATCCTGCAACGCCACCGGGAGCACGCGCTCGGTTTTCTGTGGTTCCTCCAGCACGACGAAGCGGTCCCCGAGGCGCTCCGCTCACGGGCGTGCACGTATGGCCTGGCCAAGGACGAGTTCGTGGACAACGGGCACGTGCCTTGGGAGATGTATGTCCGCGAAGCGCGTCGGCTGAGCGGCCGGTATGTATTCAAGGAAATGGACGCCACGCTCGCGCCCGGCCTGCAACGTGCGCCCATTCACCGCGACAGCATCGCGATCACCGAGTGGGGGATGGATTCGCATTCCGTCAGCATGGAGATGGTCGCCGGCAGCCGCCGCGAGGGGAAGATTCTCCTGACCGAACTTACCCGCCCCGGCCAGGTGCCGTGGCGTTGTCTCCTGCCGCCCGATCACGACAACCTGCTTGTGCCGGTCTGTCTGTCGGCGACACACGTGGGGTGGGGCACGATTCGACTGGAGCCGACATGGATGCACCTCGGTGAATCGGCGGCGTTCGCGTCGGCCCTCGCGGTGCGCAACAACGTGGCGCCCGCGCAGCTCAAACCGGCGCAGCTCCAGCGGCGACTCGTCGAAAGTGGCGTGATGATCTCGTTTTTCAACGAGTTCGACATGGCCACATCCGAGCCGTGGGTGCCGGCGGTTCAGTTTCTCGGAGCGAAATGGTTTTTTGGCAGCTACGATGCGCGTCCGCTCGACCCGCTCGATCAACTCACCGCCCAAATCTGGGCCGGCATTGCTGCCGACATATTGACGGGCAAACACCAACACCTCGAGGAGGCGCGCTGGGCCGAAATCTACCCCGCGCCCGGCACTCAACCTCCTGTATCCAGCGAAGCATTTCGCGCCAGCCTTGAGGCCGAACTCGCGCAGCGATCGCTGCCGGCCGGCCGGCTCGGCGCGCTTTGGGCGGAACTCGCCCCAGCGGACGGCCAGTGGCGTCGCGGCACCGCCTGTCAGCTATTCTATCGTCTGCTGCAGAAATGAAACCGCCCCAATCGCGACGCAGTCGTTCCGTGATGGCGGCCGGGCGACTGGTGGTGCCCGGATGAACATCCTGCTCTTCCGAGAACTTCCGGGTGCGACCGTGACGTCTTTGCGCGGGGAATTTCCCCAGTGCACGTTCCTCGTCATGCCGGACGCCACCGGGTTCGAGCCGCGCCTCGCCTGGCCGGACATTGTTTTCGGGAACGCTCCCGCCGCTCTGCTCCAGCGCGCACCCCGGCTGCGCTGGCTGCAGATTGTCTCGTCCGGTTTCGACGAATACAGCGCTTTGGCCGGCAGCCCCGTGATCGTGACCACCGCCCATGGCGTCCACGCGCCCATTATCGCGCAGCACGTGCTGTTGATGTTCCTGACCTTCGTGCGCGACCAACCGCATTTCGCGGCGTGTCAGCGCGCGAAGACGTGGGATCGCCGTCCGGCACTGCCGAAAAATTGCGCGTCGCAGACGCTTGGGCTCGTCGGTTATGGCAACGTGGGGCGTGAAGTCGCCCGACTCTTCCGCGCTCTGGGTGTGCGAATCGTGGCGACGAAACGCACGACCGCGCCCACGCCTCCAGAACTCGTTCAACTCTATCCCTGGTCGGAACTCGATGCCATGCTCGCCATCTGCGATCACGTGGTCATCACGGTGCCGCTCACGCCGGAAACCAACGGACTTTTCACCGGCGAGCGCCTCAACCAAATCAAACCTGGCGCCGTCCTGCACAACATCGCACGCGGGGGGCTCGTCGACGAAGGGGCGCTGATCGATCGGTTGCGCTCAGGGCATCTGGCCGGCGCCGCGCTCGATGTATTCGAACACGAACCGCTCCCGCCCGAGAGCCCCCTCTGGGAACACCCCAACGTCATCGTCACGCCCCATCTCGCCGGCCATCACCGCGAACTCGGCGCTCTCGTGCTCGAACGCTTTGTCGAAAACCTGCGCCGATTTCTGCGCGGGGAACCGTTGCAGCACATGGCGGACTTCGCCCGCGGTTATTGATCTTTCGCCATGAAAATCGCCGGACTCACCACACGCCTGCTGAAAGTCGACGCCGCCGCGCGCTATAAAGATGGGGTGGTGCCTGCAGGCCGTCCGCCCCACTGGATCTTTCCCCTCGTGACGCTGCACGCGGGCGACGGTTTGGAAGGCCAGTCGATGATCTATGGGCCGCATGGCGACGGGCGGGCGCTCGCGGATGTCCTGCACGAAAGCTACTGGCCGCAGGTGTCCGGCGCGGACCCAGGGTTCAGCGAAGCGCTCTGGCAGAAGCTCATGTCGCGCCAGCGCCATCTCTACAACCAGACGGACACGCTGGTCGGAGTGCTCGACGTGGCCGTCTGGGATTTGCGGGGCAAGGCGGCCGGCCTCTCGATTGCTGCGATGCTCGGGCAGCACACCGATCGGATGCCCGCCTATCAGACGGCGCACAGCGAGTTGTACACGCCGGGCGAGGTCGCCACCGAGGCGTCCGCCGTGAAGCGCGCCGGTTTTCACGGCTACAAACTTCAGCTGCGCGCCGGGCCGACGGCGGACCTGCCCCGGCTGGCCGCCGCGCGCGAGGCGGTGGGACCGGACTTTCCGCTCATGCAGGATCCGAACTCCGGATACACGCTGACCGAGGCGTTGGCGGTCGGGCATGAGCTCGACCGGCTGCGTTATCACTGGTTCGAGGAGCCACTGCCCGAAACCCAGGTGAGCCACTACCAGCACCTCGTCGCAGCGCTGCGCACGCCAATCCTCGCGGCAGAAACGAGCCGGCTCGCCGAACTGCCGGCGTTCCTTTCGAATCGGGCGCTGACGATGGCCCGCGGCGATGTCCTGCTCAAGGGAGGCATCACCGGATTGCGCAAGGCGATGGCGGCGTGTGAGGTCTTCGGATACAAGCTCGAGATCCACACCGCGAATACGCCGCTGCTCGACGTGGCCAACCTGCATGTCGCCTGCGCGGCGCGGAACACGACGCTGGTCGAGGTGCATCACCCGGTTTTCCGCTTCGGGCTGAAACAGCATCCGTTTGCGCCAGATGCGCAGGGCCTCGTTCACCTTCCGGAAGGTCCCGGCCTGGGCGTCGAACTGGATTGGACCTGGATCGAGGCGCACACCGAGAGTCTGAGACGATCCGGGGAGGCGGGCTAACCCGTGAACGACCGGCAGCTGATGGGTCGCGTGGTGCTGAGATCTCACCGTACGTGGCGGGTGCCGGGTTGGCGTCCGGGCATCGTTGCGCTCGTCGCGACGCTGTCGCTGGCCACGGCGACGCCAGTCGGGCTGGTCGCCGCCGAGCCCGAAAGATATCCCGTGTGGAATTCCCCCGCGGAAGACGGCGTACTCTACTATCACATTCCGCAGATTCTGGTGACGAACTCCGGCACTGTCCTCGCGTGTGCGGAAGCGCGTCACTCGCATGGCGACGGCGTGAAGGTTGATATCGTACTGCGCCGGAGTGGTGACTCGGGTCGGACCTGGTCGAAGAGTTCGTACCTGGAGCGGGCGACGGGCCGGGAGAATTACGTGCTGCCGGTGATGCTACAGGAACGCCGGACCGGCCGGATTTTTTTCCACTGTGCGCTGCGCGATGCAGGCATCGAGGACCGGACCACGGAGAACTTCTACCGTTATAGTGACGATGACGGCGTGAGTTGGTCGGATCGGATCGACGTGACGAAGGTGCTGTTGAGCGCCGAGCAGCGGCTTCAGGCCGCCATCCGGGAAAATCGGACGAGCCCGGCGTTTCGCGGAGAAGCGGCGGATTTGTATGGGCGGAGATTGTTTTTCTTCGGGCCAGGCCGGCCAATTCAACTATCATCCACGCATCCATCGCGTCCTGGGCGGCTCGCCATACCGATGTTGGTAATTAAGGACCGGAATCTCCCGGAGCGAAATCGCCGCGGCTATGGCAATGCGCTGCTCGCCAGTGATGATCGCGGCGAAACGTGGCACGTGGCCGGAATCACGCCCATCGGCGACGTCGCCGCGAGTGAGCCGAGCCTCGTCGAGTTGTCCGATGGACGGCTCGTCCTGAACACCCGCGAGACTCCAGGCCGGGACTTCCTGGCGGCACCCGCCGGACGCACCATCAGCCTCAGCACGGATGGCGGCACAACGTGGACACGTCCCGTTCTCGATACGTCAGGCATCCCACCATATCACGAAACTCATGCGGGGATGTTGCGCGTCACCGATGCGGGACGCGATGGTCGGGGATCCTCCCGCCTGCTGTTCAGTTTCCCCGCCGGGCCGAAGCGCATGAACGGCACCGTTATGCTGAGCGACGATGATCATCATTCGTGGCGAGTGCAAAAACTCCTGGTCGCGGGTGAATTCGGTTACTCGAACATGGATCGGCTGCCGGACGGAACCGTGTTGCTGATCTACGAAAACGGCAGCGGCACCTCGAGTGCGACGCCCAGTGCCATCACCGTCGTGCGTTTTTCGCTCGATTGGCTGAGTGCGACCACGCCAGCGCAGTGAAACAGGCCTGAACTATTTCCCCTGATGCCCACGCCGCGTCCTCGACTGCTGATGGCGATTCTGGTCAACCACCTCGCGATGGTGTTGGCGGCGGCGCAATCCGACGCGCTGAGGATTATGCCGCTCGGCGACAGTATTACGCGCGGTTCGTATATTGCCCGCTATATAGAGGGGCCTCGTCACGGTCAGGCCATTGGACTGCCGAATCCCCAGGGCGGCGGATGGCGGAAACCGCTCCAGGATCAGTTGCGCGCAAAGGGCGTGCGGGCGGATTTTGTCGGTGAACTCAATTACCACGCGTATGGTCGAAATGGTGCGGTTGATTCCAACTTCGACCCCGATCACCACGGGCTCGCCGGCTTCAGCAACCGGCGGATCATCACGGGGGGCGCGGTGCCAACCCTCCGCGACGTTCTCGATGCTCTCGGGGTTCACGAAATAGTCGTGCCGGGAATCATCACGGTTCTTCGGAAGCACTGGCCGCAGGTCATTCTGCTGATGTCGGGCGCCAATGGATTCGACGCCGCCGCCCGGGACGAATTGATCCGTATCATCAATGCGAATTCGTCCGCGCACCTCCTCGTCGCGACCCTTCCGCCGCAAAGTCCACCCCGCGCAGGCTGGGAGAAAGTTGATGAGTACAACGCAACCCTGCCGGCCATCGTCACCACGCAGCAAGCGGCTGGCCATCGCATCTCGTTGGTTGAAATGAATCGGGCACTCACCCCCGATGATCTGCTGCCCGATGGCGTCCATCCGAATTCCGGGGGCATGCGCAAGATGGCCGGTGTCTGGTTTCAGGCCCTGGGCGACGCCGGTTTCATCCCGGCGAAATCAAATCTTTTGAAATGATTCCCACCATGAAAGTTCTTGGTCTTCTCCTCGCCCTGCCATTCGCCTGCACCGCAAGTCCCAACCTGCCCATCCCGCAAACCACGGCTGTTTGGACCGGGGGCGAAGCGGGCGCGAATGTATATACCATTCCGGGACTGCTCGTCACCAAGAGCGGGGTTGTCATCGCGTACGCAGAGGCCCGGGAACGTCGCGGCGACGGCGGGAAAGTCCACATCGCGCTCAAGCGCAGTCTCGATGGCGGCCGCACGTGGTCGAAAAGCCACCTCATCGAACGCGCCCAGGGCATCGAGAATTATGTGCTGGCCACGCTGGTGCAGGATCGCGTGAGCGGTCGCGTTTTCTTCCTCACCGCGCTGCGCGACCAGGGACTGGCCGACACCACCACGACCAACACGTATCGGACCAGCGACAACGATGGCGCCATCTGGTCGGAACCACTCGATATCACGCAGCTGCTCTACGCGGCGGATGCGAAAATTCAGGCGGACGTGCGGGCTGGCCGGGCCGGTCCGGAGTTCGCCGGTGACGATCCTGAGCTGTTCGGCCGCCAACTGGTATTCTTCGGTCCGGGCCGCTCGATCCAGCTCAGCGCAACGCATCCACGATTCCCCAATCGCATCGTGGTCCCTCTCTTCTATATAAAGGACAGGATCGTCACTCCCCGGGCCAGACGTGGCTATGGCAACGCGGTGCTCGTGAGCGATGACGGCGGCAAGACATGGTCCGTCCCGGGCATCGTGCCGCTGGGGAAATACGGCTCGAGCGAGATCAGCATCGTCGAAATGGCCGACGGTCGGTTGATGATTAACGCCCGCGGCGCGCCTCCCGAGTCGAGTGGCATGTCGGTGGCGGGCCGCACACTCTCGTACAGCTCAGACGGCGGTGCGACGTGGACGCGTCCCACGCCGGATACCTCGGGCATTCCAAACTATATTGAAACGAGTTCGGGCCTGCTGCGATTGTCGCATCCCTCGACGGACCCGCGAAAGAAATCCAGAATTCTTTTCAGCTTTCCCCAGAGCGTGCCAGCTGCCGGGGCGAAACCGTCGAGCTCTGCGCGCGCCAACGGTACGATTCTCCTCAGCTACAATGAAGGCCGCAGCTGGCCGGTCAGAAAGCTGCTCGTGCCGGGTTCCTTTGGTTATAGCAACCTGGACGCGCTGCCCGACGGGTCCGTGCTCATCGTCTACGAGAATGCGACCGGCACCGTGGTCAATGCCACGCGCTTTACCTTGGAGTGGCTCACTGATGGGAAGGATTTGCTGCCAACGTCACGATGATGAAAATCTCCTGCCTGCTTCTGATCGGATGGTTCAGCGTCGCAGTCGCCGCCGGCTCGGCGGCGATGAATGAAGCCATCGCGGAACTCCTGCGCGTGGATCAGTCCCGGCTTGCTGGGCTGGTTGACCGCGACATGCGCGCGCTTCGACGGCTGATGGCGGACGATTTGGTGTACGTTCACGCGAGTGGACGCGTACAGGGAAAGCAGGAGTACCTCGGGCTGCTGGAGGCGGGCGATCTTCAGTATTTGTCGTTGAAATACGAGGAGCCGCCGCGGGTGCGACTCTACGACGGCAGCACCGGCATCGTGACCGCCCGGCTGAGAGTCGACGCGAAGACCATGACCGGCACTCCCAACCAGCGCGTAATCGTCACCACGGCGATTTATATAAGAACGAATCGCGAATGGCGACTCGTCTCGCAGCATAACACGTCCTTGCCCTAGCCCGGAAAATTCACAGCTCCTATGATAACATCCCACACGCTGGGGCAGCCGCCGGTAGTGGCGCCGGTCTTTGACCGGCGTTCCGCCAGTCGGAGACTGGCGCTACGGGCGAAAACCGATGAAGAACGCGAGACTCGGAAGACTTCGGAATCTTCCGCGTCTTATTCTCTTCCCCGTCTCCCATGTCTTCGTCCTCCCCCCCTGTTCACTATCGTTGAAAATGCACGCAAGCCGCGACGATCCTTTTCAAACCATTGACCGCGGAGAACGCGGAGGGCGCGGAAAAGACATTGGTTTTATCCGCGCCCTCCGCGCTCTCCGCGGTGAAAAATGTCTTGTTCGTTTGGTTCGGTTGCGGCTCGCCGCCCTGGGACCTCTGTGACCCAAGAGATCGGTTGATTAGAGTGTGAATTATGCAGAACTAGCCCTGCGCTTTGAACCGTCTGCTTCTATTCAGGTCGCACGCCGACCGGCCTCGATCACGCGGTGAAAGAGGGCCACGGCACGTCTGCCGTCCTCGCCCGAGACCGGCGGCGGCCGGTCTTCGCGAACGCTGTCGATGAAGGCCTGCACCAATGATGCGTACGCCTCCAGGCGCAGCGGATCGGTCGCGTTCCTGGGATCAAACGTGGGCTGTGTCCAAAGGGTTTCCCAAGTTCCGCCGCGGTTGACACAGAATGCGCCGTAGCCATCGAGATCGAGCGCCGCTCGCTCCGTGGTGATGCGGGTGCGAAACACCTCTGACAACGGCGGCGGCGCCGGAAGATCGATCGAGACCCGCACCTGAGCCGTGATGCCATTGGTGAATCCGATTTCGACTTCCGCGTGCGTGGGGCCGAGCACCGGATGCGTTCGGGTCGGCGTGACGGCGGTCACGGTTTTCACCGGCGCATCGCCGAGTTCACTCACCCAGTCGAGATTGTGCACGGCCCATCCCATCAGCAACCCGCCGCCCTGCGGATCGAGATAGAACGGCTTCCGGGCGACGAGCTCCAAAGACGACGGGAGGGCGGAATGGGTCTGGTTGACGATCGTGCGGATCGGCCCGAGCGTGCCCGTCGCGAGCAACTCGCGGGCCCGCGTGTGCACGCCCCGGAACCGCCAATGTTTCACCACCATCAGCTTCACGCCGGCGAGCGCACACGCCGCGATCATCTCGTCGCACTCCCGCACCGTGGGCGCCATCGGCTTTTCGACCAGCACATGCTTGCCCGCGGCCGCCGCGGTCAACGTCAGCCGGCAATGCTCGGTCTCCGGCGTGGCCACAATCACCGCGCCGAGATCAGGCCGGTGGAGCACGCGCTCGACGGCGTCTGTATCGACGGAATAATCACGCGCCAGTGACGCGGCGCGGCTGCCGCCGGCGACGGCAACCAGCCGTGCGCCCTTGACCGATCGCTTCAGGCACTCGCAATAGGCCCGGCCCATCGCGCCCGCGCCGATGATTCCCATCTGGAACTCACGCGTGTCGGTCATCAACGCAGCATCCGATCCGTCGACGTGGCGCCAACGCCACCGTGCTGGTCTGCGGAGGAAACCAGCCCGTGTCGCTTCCACCCGCGACGCATTTCGGCACTCTGGGTTTTCCCACGAGCCCATGCCGACGTTTCCCTTCGCGGAACTGGAAGCCTTCGTCGCGTCGCTTTTCGCTGCCGCCGGCGGTCCTGCCGATCTCGCTCAAGCCGTCGCAGCCTCCCTCGTGCGCGCCGACCTGTGCGGCCACGAGTCGCACGGTGTCATGCGGGCGGGTCGCTATATTGAACGAATTATGGACGGGACCCTTCGCGCCGAGGCACGGCCGACCGTGCGTCAGCGTCGGGGGGCCAACGCCGTCGTGGATGGGCATTGGGGCTTCGGCCAGATTGCGGCGCAATTCGGGACACAACTGGCGATCGAGCTCTGTCGCGAATACGGGCAGGCGGGGGTCTCGCTTTATCAGACGAGTCACATTGGCCGGCTGGGAGATTATGCCGAGACGCTGGCGGGTGCCGGCCTGGTCGGGCTGCTCATGGCCGGCGGCGGCCGGCCCGGCGGCTCGGTCGCACCGTACGGCAGCCGTGAACGACTGCTTGGAACCAATCCACTCGCGATGGCTGTGCCCACGCCACCGGGGGTCCCGTGTCTGGTCCTCGACTTTGCGACGTCGGCAATTCCGGAAGGACAGGTTGCCGTGGCTCTCGCCAATCAACGGCCGGTGCGCGCCGGCTCGCTGATTGATGAGCAGGGTCGCCCGACGACCGATGCGCAGGCTTTTTACGCCGGCGGAGCGCTCCTGCCGTTCGGCGGACACAAAGGTTCGGCACTGGCATTCTTCATCGAGATTCTCGCCACCACGCTTGCGAGCAGCGCTCCTGCGGCATCGTCGGAATACCGGCCGGGTAACCCGACACTGCTGATCGCCTGGTCGGTGGAAAATTTCGTATCGCGCGAAACCTACGATCGGCTCGTCGGCGAACTGCTCCAGCGCACGCATGCCTCCGCCCCGGCCGAAGGCCATGCTGACGTGCTCCTGCCGGGTGAAATCGAGGCGCGGACCGCGGCGGAGCGGAGACGAAACGGCGTGCCGATCTCAGCCGGCGGGTGGGCGGAACTCAGCGCACTCGGCACGAAACTCGGCGTGGCCGCACTGATCCCGGCAGAATCGTTTGGCCGCGATCCACCTGAATAGTCGCGAACGCCAGCGGAAACCATGGGATCATGATCGCCACTGAATCTCCCGATCGATTCACCCGAAACCGCGCCGCCAGCGCACCAGCGCGTCGACGAAATGATAATCGCCAAAGATGAGTTCGCTGTTGATGCCCTGGTTCTTTCGGAGCGACTTGCAGCCCTGGCCCAGGAGTCCGCGCGGGGGCAAAGCTCCCGCCGATGACCGCACGATATAACGTTCGACCAGCGGTGTAAGCAGGCGCTCCGCCGCACCGAACCAGCGCTCGCGCTCTGCGGCGGCCGTACCGGTGGCCGCGAGTGTGAGCAGGCCTCCGGCGGCAATCGCCTGCGCCGAGGTGTCGCGCGGCACAGCCGGGGCGGCCGGGTCATCGAGATCGTGAAACACCACGCCATCGGCCGGAACCCGCGCCAGGAAATACTCCGCCATCCGGCGGGCGGCCGTGCCGAACTCCTCGTCACGTGTTTCTTGATACACCTGCGCGAACCCGTGCACACCCCACGCCTGCGCCCGCGCCCAGCACGAGTCGACGCTCACCGCCATCACTGCCTCGCGTCGCACCACGCGCCCGGTCGCGAGATCGAACCACAGCACCTGGCAGGATGAACCGTTCGGTCGCATGTGCTCACGTGCCATCGTGCGCGCCGCTCGCACCGCGATGTCCGCCATGGTTGTCTCGCCTCCGTGCCGCGCCGCCCAGAACAGCAGCCGCAGATTCATCACGGTATCGAGGATGGCGAAGCCGGCCCCGGGGCCGTCGAGCGGCCCATGCGCGGAGATGAAATTACCCGACGGTACGAAGCGGTTCGCCAGCTGGCGCGCGGCGGCCAGCGCGGGTGGCAGCATCGCGGCGTCGCCCGTGATCTCGTGCTCCCGCACACAGGAGGGTAGAAACAGGAAGCCCCGATCGTGGTCATCGGTGTCGGCCTTCATCTTCGCCACCAAACGCGTCGTGCGCCGGGCCTCGTCCGCCAGACGCGCGTCGCCATAGTACGAATACAGGTTCCACATCAGCCCGGGCCAGAATCCCTCGGTCCAGAATCCGTTCACGTGCCACCGCCCGCTCGCGACATCGAAGTAGTCCGGAATCTCGTCTCGAAAGTGCCCGGCGGCGGCCAGCACCCGCGGAACATATCCGCGGAGGAGTTCGTCCACGTTCGCCGCCGTGAGGCTCATGGCCAGCCCCGCGCGTCGTCCGGCCGCGTCAGCCGTTCCACAGCTCCTCCACTTCGACCCAGGCGCGCCGCCGCTGCGATTCGAGGGCGGCGAGCACGACGGCGAGGTTGCGGGCCCCCGCCGCGCCACCGGTTTCTGGCGTAATGCCTTCCTGGATGCAGCAGGCGAATTCCGCCAGTTCCTCGCGCAGGCTTGCCGCGATGATTTCCTCCATCGGTGTCGGCGGCACCACGATTTCCGGTGGACTGGAACCGCGCGTCAGGTGCAGTCCCTTCGCGCCATCAAAGACCGACACTGCGTCAGTGCCAGCCAGTCGGATCCATCGGCCGGGCCCGCAGACATAGCTGCTCGTGAGCGTGCCGGTCGCACCGCTCTTAAGTTCCAGCAACACTTGGGAAACGTCCGGGGGGCCGCCGCCCGCTTTCAGCCGGTGATGCACCGCCGCCACCCGGACCACATTGCCGAGCAGGTATTGAAAGTTGTCGATGTAATGGATGCCCAGTTGCAGCAGCGGCCCGCCAGGACACTCCTCCTCGGTGTCCCGCCACGATCCTGGCGCGCGCGTCCAGCCCGTCGAGGAAGACGTATTCCCTTCGATGGAAGCGACCTGTCCCAATGCGCCTTCCGCGAGCAGCGCCTTCAGCTTCCGCACGGCCGGCTGACGGCGGCTTTGATGGCCAACCATGAGCAGCTTTCCGGCCTCTGCGGCTGCCGCGATCATCGCCCGCGCGTCCGCCAGATTCGCGGCGATTGGCTTCGTCACCAGCACGTGTTTACCAGCGCGCAAGGCGGCCACCGCAAGTTCGCGATGCGTTCCGTTCGGCGTCATGACCACGACGCCATCGAGCGATGCATCCGCCAGCATTGCGTCGTAAGTCGGGCACGCGGTACAGCCAAAGCGTCCGGCAAACTCCTCCCGTACTGTCGCGGTGCGGGCGAAACAGGCCGCCAGTCGTACGGTGGGCAGCGTGGCTGCCGCGCGCGCGACGCGTTCACCCCAACTCAGCCCGACGAGGCCAAGCCGCACCGGTGGAAACGGAACAGCGCCAGGCCCGCGGTCGGAGGCAGGTGCCACGGGAGAGAACACGCACGGCATGGCTGGACAGAAGCGCCACCGCCCCGGTGTCGCCGAGCGGATTGCAGTGGTTCCCCGCGGAGGCCACACTGGCCGGGTTCGTTTCCGCGGGAGTCTCGACCAACCTGCCTCCCATCCACTCCCATGCCCCTCGCTCGCCCCGCACCTGAGACAAATTTTTTCCGGATGGTGTTTGTCCTGCTGCTCGCCGGCGCGCGGCTCGTCTCCGCGGCCGACGTTTCCGTGGCGCCACACCCGAATGTCCTCTTCGTCATGGCGGACGACCTCAACGATTGGGTCGGCCCGCTGGGAAATTCGCTGGCCCGGACACCACACTTGGATCGGCTGGCGCAGCGCGCGACCGTATTCACCCGCGCCTACTGTTCCGTGCCGGCCTGCGCTCCGTCGCGGACGAGCCTGCTCACGGGGATCGATGCGCCGACCTCGGGGATTTATTTCAATCCCCAGCCGTTCCGTCTTTCCGCTCACGCCATCAGCCGGGCGATCGATTTGCCGCGGCGGTTCAAGACGGCCGGATTCCTCACCGCCGGCTTCGGGAAAATCTTTCATCACGGACGGGACCAGGACGACAACCGGGACTCCTGGACCGAGGGTTACTACGCGGGCTACTCCGCCGCGCGCGACGCCGAGCACAATCGTCAGGCGCTCGGCAGCGTTTCACTCGGCTCAGTCTGGCCCGGATCCTGGGGGTGGTATACCGACGAATGGGATCGCGATGACCCGAAGCGGATGCAACAGGACACCACCAACGCGATCCGGATGGCCGAGCTGGTCAAGGCGCGCCACGAACGGCCGTTTTTTGCCGCCTTCGGGATCTTCCGTCCGCATTCGAAATGGTACGTGCCGAAGCGCTATTACGACCTCTACGCGGTCGATTCACTGCCGCTGCCGGCGGGAGTCCGCGAGGGCGACTTGGACGACGTCCCCGGGATCGGCCGCTGGCTGGCGCAGATCAACGTAACCCCGGACACGCATCGCACGCTCATCGAGCGAAAACTCTGGCGTTCCGCCCTCCAGGCTTATCTCGCTTCGATTTCTTATGCCGATGCCCAGCTCGGGCGCGTGCTCGACGCGCTCGACGCGGGACCGAACGCCCGCAACACGATCATCGTCTTCTGCAGCGACCACGGCTACCACCTCGGCGAGAAGGAGCACTGGAACAAATTCACACTCTGGGAACGCAGCACGCGCGTTCCGCTCCTGATTGCCTGGCCGGCGGCTGGCGCCTCTCGTCCCAGCCGGGTGGAGACGCCGGTCAGCCTGATTGACCTCTATCCGACGCTGCTCGAACTCGCCGGATTGACGGCCCCCACCGACCAACCGCTCGAGGGTCGGAGCCTGCGCGCGCTCCTCGATGGCACGCAGACTGCGCGTGGGGCGCCCGTGCTGACCACGTATGGGCGGGGCAACTACGCGGTGCGGGACCAGCGCTGGCGCTACATCCGGTATCGCGATGGAACGGAGGAGTTGTATGACCACGCCAGCGACATCCACGAGTGGCGCAATGTCGCCGGCGATTCGCAGTGGCGCCGCGTCCTCGAACGACTGCGCACGGCGTTACCGGCGAACCCGGCGGAGAACTCCCTCATTCAGGACACCAGTCGCGCCGTGTTCGATCCGCCGTTCTAATCCAGGCGTGCGCCGCGCCCTCGATGGCGTGCCGTCGCGCCGGCGAGGCTCCTCCCTTGGTCTGCGCTTGCCACCACAGATTTGTCACCACGTATGGCATTGAGCCAAGGCATGGTCGTCCGGAAGGGCGACTTTCCAGTCGCCCAACCGCCGGCGGAACTTGACGGCGGCTGGAAGCCGCAGCCACGAAGCCAGATTGGCCAAACTCCAGACGGCGGCTGGAAAGCCGCCGCTCCGGCCAATGCCGACGCGCTTGGCAAGAATTGTGGGCCAAGCGCAGCCCTTGGTGACCGTTGACGATCGTCAGTGGATAGCCCCGTCCGCGAACTCGCGCTCAGAACGCGTAACGCGTGCTGAACTTGTAGTGTCGCGGGGGGCCGCTGCGCATGAACTGCTGCGCCGTGGAGCCGGCGATGTACCAGTCATTGGTGACGTTCTCCACGTTGACCTGAAAGCGCCAGGCCTTCCAGCGATAGGAGGCGAACAGCCCGGTGAGATCAAATCCCGGAGTGAAGAAATTGTTTGCGGCGTCGCCGGAGCGATTGTCGTTCACGTGTTCCTGCGTGACACCGAAGTCCAGACCCTTCAGCGGACCGCGCGGAACCGAGTACTTCGCCGCCAGCTTGTAGGTGCCGCCCTGCGGCACGTCGCGCACCGACAACCCGTTTTGCGTCTTGGCTTCAATCCATTGATAGGCGACCAGCATGGTCACGTTCTCGATCGGCTGCGCGGCGAGATCGATCTCCCAACCCTTGGTGCGACTCGATGGCACCTGCCGGAAGTCGAACGAGCCGTCGGGGAAGATCACCTTCAAAAAGGCATTCTCCTGCTTCATGTCGAAATACGATCCGGTCAGCACGAGCCGGCTCTTGATCAGGTCCAGTTTCACGCCGACCTCGTCGTTGTCGCCGATCAGAGGCCGCAGGCGCTCGCCGGCCTGGTTCACGCCGCCTTGCGGCTGGAAGGTTTCCGAGTGCAACAGGAAGACCGAGACCCCCGGTATCGGCTTTCCCACGACGCCGTAGGTGGGCGTCCAGTTGTTGGCCTTATCGGCCGGCAGCCGGATGTTGGCGCGATTATCAAACACCCGGGTCGTGCCCGAATCGTAGCGCGCCGCGCCGACCAGGGTCAGGCGATCGTTCAACAATCCGATGTTATCCTGGACCGCGAAATAGTGCCGGTAGGTTTCGGTCGTGGTCCACTCGTTCGCCAGCGTCTGCGGATTGTTGTCGAGCACCTGATTCGGCGGCAGATTGGTCTGGCGAAACACGCTGGGCTTGGGGGCAATCCAGTTCTCGCGATAACGCCGGCTGAAGGTCTCGTCGTCGCTGAGGCCTCCGTACAGCAGGAGATTGTGCTGCGTGGGGCCGAGCGCCACTTTCCCCGTGAGATCGAAATTCCAGGAGTACTCCTGGCTGTCCCCATTGCGCAGATCGCGCCGCTGGATGTTTTCGCGGATATCATCATAGCCGGCGGCCACCGCCTGCGCCCAGGTCGCATTGTTGGTCGACATGTCGGCGTTTCCCAGCCGCAGCGGCACGCCGTTGCGATAGAAGAAACTGCCGGACGAAATATACGTCCGGCGCTGACCGACGACATCGTTGTAGCGACCGAGCAGGCGTGCACTCCATCGGGTGCCAAGCAACTCCACCGCATGCGTCGCCCCCAGTTCGTACGCTTCGGCGCGCACTGAATCCACTTGATCGTCATTGTAGAAGTTACCCACGTACGCGTTGCGCGGGAGGAAGCCGAACGGCATGGTGCGCTGTACATCGGTCCAGAGATCCTGGGCGAAGAACGTGCCGTCATCACTGTATCGCGCCCGCAGCCACACGGCGGTGTCCGGCCGCGGGTGGAACTCCAGCGTGCCAATCGCGGTGGATTTCATGTACCGACCGTGCATGTGGTTCTCGCCGTCCTGATAGGCGCCGACCAGTCGGTACAGGAGCTTGCGACCGCCATCGACCGGACCCGTGGTGTCGACGGTCCCCCGGTAGTACGCCTCGCTGTTGCTATAGGTTGTATACTCGGCGCCGACCTCCGTCCGCCGGACCGGGAGCGGCCGTTTCGACACCCGGTTGATCACGCCGCCGAATCCATGCGAGCCATAAAGCACGCCGGCCGGCCCTTTGATGACCTCGAGACGCTCGACCTCGATCGGATCCGGCAGCGCCGCCAGACCGGCGGCCGCGGTGGACAGACGATCCCGGATACTATCGCGAAAGCCGATCGACTCGCTCGTGATGCCGCGAATCGTCACCTCGCCCCCGTATTCGCCGGCGGACTTCGTCACCCCGCTGACGAACCGCAGGGCGTCGGCCAGATTCGTGGGATTGATGTCGCGGAGAAACTCCTGGTTGAGTGACACCACTGCCTGTGGGGTGTCGGCGATGGGCGAATTGATCCGCGTCGCGCCCAAGGCGTTGGTGGTGCCATAACCGCGCGTCCCCTTGTCGGTGACGACCTCGAAGGGTTCGAGGGTGACGGTTTCGTCGTTCGCCACGCCGGGGGCAGGTGGACTGGCGGGGCGGGGGGGGGTTTGGGCGGAAAGGACCGACAAGAGCGTAAATGCGAACGCAAACGCGCGCACGGAGACCGGGCAGCAGGACAGGACGGGTTGCATGGCGGGAATGATGAGGGGCGGGGGAAGGTAGGCTTGCGGAAATATGTGAAGCGGTTCCCGGCGCTCGCCCAATGAATTGAGGTGGTCACCAGGAGGAACCGGTTCGTTCAACTCGCCGTGGACCCCGGCGTGCCGACATTTCGCCCGAGTCAAGCCTGCGAAAGCGTCACCCCGATTGCCATCATGCCCCTCCATCGCGCCTTCATTCGACTCGTTTCAATCACCCTCCTGTCTCTGGGGGCGAACCTTGCCGCCGCGGCCGCCGAGGTCGGCGTCATTCGCGGCACGGTTTCAAACGCCGCGACCCACTCGTTCCTGCAGGGCGCCACCGTTCGCGTTGCCGGCACGCCGCTGATTGGTTTCACCGAGGCGGATGGCACTTTCCTCCTCTCCGGAGTCCCGGCGGGAGCGCACTCGGTCACGGTCGAGTATGTCGGACTCGATGCGCAGATGCTGCCCGTCACGGTCCCGGCCGGCGGCGAGCGAGTCGTCGAGGTGAACCTCAGCTCGGACATCTACCGCATGGCGGAATTCGTCGTCGCCACCGAGCGCGAGGGCGAGGCGTTTGCGATCAACGAGCAGCGGCGGGCCGCGAATATCAAGAACGTCGTCTCGTCCGACGCCTTCGGCAACGTCACCGAGGCGAACGTCGGCGACTTCCTGAAAAACCTGCCCGGAGTCTCAATCGAATATCAGGCGGGCGATCCCCGGGCGTTCAGCCTCCGGGGCGTCGATTCCACGCTCACGTCAGTCACAATGGACGGCAACCGCTACGCGAATGCGGCCTCGTCCTCCGACAACCGCCGGCTCGAATTGGAACAGCTCTCGATCCAGAACATCGAAACGATCGAGGTGACCAAGGCGCCCACGCCCGCCCAGGAAGCGGATGCGCTCGGCGGCAGCGTCAACCTGATCACGAAGAGCGCCTTCAATCAGAAGGGACGCCGGATCCGGCTCGACTTGAACGTCTCGGCCAATGCCGAGTTCTTCAACTTCGACCGGACGCCGGGTTGGAAACGGGAGCCGATGCGAAAAATCTACCCGGGGTTCTCGCTGTATTATTCCAACGCCTTCGGGAAGGAGCACCCGATCGGCGTCACCTTTACGCTGCGCCGCTCGGTGGCCCAGAAATGGGTGCCGCGCCAGAACCAGACGTATATATACCCGAACAGCGGCGGCGTACCACCGAGTCCCGACACGCCAACCTACACGCGGCAGTTGCAGCTCTTCGAATTTCAGCAGGCCCAGGAGCGGAGTGCCGCCACCCT
This sequence comes from Opitutales bacterium, assembly GCA_038204695.1. Lineage (GTDB taxonomy): Bacteria > Verrucomicrobiota > Verrucomicrobiia > Opitutales > Opitutaceae > ER46. The sequence goes on from JBBRCR010000030.1 coordinate 29,050, forward strand.
CAACCTCGACTACAAGCTGTCGGCCAACACGACCGTCTACCTCTACAACCAGTACACGTACTTCGACGGGCACGACTTCATCCGCGATGTCACGTTCACCAACAGCTCGGTCGCGCCCGGCTTTTCCACCAGCGCCTCCACGGCAAACACCGGCACGGTCAGCGTCGGCAGCGACAACACGCGGAAGTACGGTGACACGTTCAATATCAATCCCGGAGTCAAACACCGGTTCGGTCCGTGGCGGATCGACTACGATGGCTACTACTCGTACTCGATAAACCATTACGAAGAGCCGGCCCCGCAGTGGCGCAGCACGAGTTACTCGCTCGCCGGCATCGGCTACCGGCTCGAAAATACCGGCGGCACCGCTCTCGTCCGGCTCACCCAGCTTAGCGGCCCGAGCTATCTCAAGTTGAACAATTACGGCGGGCTCACCCGGGGGACGGATGAGCGCTACGGCACGGACTCCTTCCTGGGGGCCAAGGCGAACGTGCGGCGCGACTTCGCCACCAACTGGCCGCTCACGGTGCAGGCGGGGGCGCGTTATCGAAAACAGGAGCGCTATCTGCGGAACCCCGCGCGGTCGTACACGTACGTCGGACCGGACGGAATTGCGGGCAACGCCGACGATCGCACGCTGGGTCAGTTCGCCGATCCCGTGTTTCGCAACTACCAGGCGTACGGGTTTCCCGTCGCGACCTGGACGAGCAACTATCTCCTCGGGGAATTCATGGGCGCCAATCCGCAGGCGTTCACCGAGAACCTCATCACCACCGTGCGCAATGTCACCAACGTGCGCGAGATCGAGGAAGCGGTCACTTCCGGGTATATCCAGGGAACGGTGACAGTGAAGCGGCTGAATGTCCTCGCGGGCGTCCGTTACGAGGATACCGATCTCTCCGGCGAGGGCCGGCTCGTGCGACCCAATGCGGGCGCCAACATCACCGACACCATTGAGCGCGAGCGCGAACGTTACCGGCTGCGGGAGCGCCGCACGAATTCTTACGACAATTTCTTTCCCAACGTGCAGGCGAAGTACGACCTCACTCGCTCACTGGTGCTGCGCGCCAGCTTTACCACGAATATCGGCCGGCCCAATTTCAACAACTTGATCCCGGGCACGACGGTCAATGACACCGCGCGGAGCATCACGGAGAACAATGCCGAGCTGCGGCCGCAGCGCGGCAAGAGTTACGATTTGAGCGCGGAATATTACCTCGAGCCGGTGGGCGTGATTTCACTCGGGGTGTTCCGGAAGAACATTGTCGATTACATTTCGCGCTACACGACGCTCGTCGAAGCGGGCCCTGATAACGGCTTCGATGGCGAGTACGCCGGCTACTCGCTTTCAACGACCCGCAATCAAGGGAGCGCGCGCGTGCAGGGCCTGGAGGCGAGCTACTCGCAGCAGCTGCGCCGACTGCCCGGCCCGCTGGCCAATCTCAGCGTGTTCACGAACGCGACGTGGATTCAAACTGAAGGCAACTACGGCGGTGCCGCCGTCGTCCGCGAACTGGTAAATTTCGTCCCGCGTACCTGGAACGTGGGCGTCAGCTGGCGCGGCGGCCGTTTCTCCGCCACGGCGAAATACAATGTTCGTTCGCGCTTCCTTGTCAGCCGCAACGCCAATACCGGCGAGGAAATCCGGCAGCAGGAAAACGCGCGGCTGGATCTTGGGGCGACGGTCCGGCTGGGCCGCCGCTGGACGATATATGCCGATGCCACCAACGCGCTCGGTGAGCCCGAGGTTTGGGAGTCCGTGATTTCCGGTCGCGTCACGCGTTATGGGGAACTCGCCCCCGCCCTGAACTTCGGCGTCCGCGCCGAATTCTAAATGCGATGCTGCGGGAGCCAGGAGCCAGGAGTCAGGAGTCAGGAGTCAGGAGCCAGAATGCAGGAGCCATGCAACGCCGCAAAATCGAAGAGAACGTCGGACAATAAACACAGACTTCGGAATCTTCCGCGTCTTCCCGTCTCTCCATCTCCCGCGTCTTAGTCTCTTCCCCTTCTCCCCCGCGCGCGCGCTCGTCTCCCCCGTCTTCCCCATCTTCCATGTCTTCCCAGTCTTCCGAGTCTTCCCCGTCTTCCAAGTCTTCCATGTCTTCCGCGTCTTCCCCTCTGCTCCGTTTTCTGCTCGCACTCGCGTGCTCCGCATCGCTTCAGATCTTACCCGCCGGCGCCGCGGAGAGGCCGCCGGCACCGAAGATCGCGGTGCTCGCGCAAGTGGTCGCGGTTAAAGATGTCTGCGCCTGGCCGAAGCTGACGCTGCTGCCAAACGGCGACCTGATTGCCGCGATCTATAATCGTCCCGTTCACGGTGTGCTGCCCGGCGATGTCGATATATACGCCAGTTCGGACCGCGGTCTCACCTGGCAGAAACGAGGCACCGCCACCCGCCACGAAGGAGACAGTGCCCGGTTCAACCACTCGATTGGCGTCACGCGTCAGGGCGAACTCGTCGTCGTGAGCGGCGGATGGACGTATCATCCGCGCGATGAAAAAGGCGCCTATAAGAAGAAGAAACTGTTGCGGCCCACGGCCTCGCGGTCGAGTGACGGTGGTCGCACGTGGACGATCTCCGAAAAATTCCCCGATGGCGCCGACGGCATGACGCTGGTGCCTTTTGGCAATGTCGATACGGGTGCCGACGGCGCGCTCCGCGTGGCGGCCTATAGTTACAACACCGCGGTGAAACCACGCGTGGACATCTGCTACACGGCCTTCAGCAAAGACAATGGCTCGACCTGGATGCTCGGCAGCGTCATCGGACAACCGGCCGCGAACGAGACGGATGTCGTGCACCTCGGCGGCGGTCGCTGGCTGGCGGCGGCGCGAAACCTCGGTCCGACCGGCCAGCGCGGCCACAGCACGGATATCTACGCGTCGGACGATGATGCGAAGAGCTGGCGGCTGCTCGCCTCGCCGACGGAGGAGAACCAGCATCCGGCGGATCTGTGGAAACTCGCGGATGGCCGCGTCCTACTTACGTACGGCGATCGCCGCACCGATCGCGGAGTCAACGTGTGCCTCAGCGCCGATAGCGGGAAGACTTGGACGGCGCCGGCACGAATCACGCAAGGTGTGTCGGGAGATTGTGGATACCCCTCGAGTGCGCAGTTGAAGGATGGCACGCTGGTGACGGTCTTCTACGCGGCGAAGACAAAGGAATACGACAAGTACCAGATGAGCGCGGTGCGCTGGAGGTTGGAGTGAGGAAGCAGCCACACGGTCGGGGGGAACTCGGGCGGCGCACGTCAGGGGGCTCGACCCGCGCTCCACGGCTTCGCCTTGCGCCTCTCTGGGCGAACCGCCGTTTCACGGCGACTGCGAGGTCGGGCTGGCGGAGCTGGCGCGCGGAAAGCTGATGGCGGCGTCGCGGATCGGGCCGGGGAACGGGCGCTTCAGCCATCCCAGCCGGCTCTTGCTCAGCGACGACAACGGGCGCACGCGGCCGGGGGCGGAGCCGGGGATCAGCGACTGAATACTACTGCACGGATAAAGCGCGGATTCCGACCAACGCGGGCCGCGGCATCTCGAGGATGCGGCGGCCAATTCCATGTGCGTTCGTCGCCACCTTCCCGCCCCGCTCTCGCTCGCCGTCGTCTCCACGGTCCTCCGAGATGATGGAGACCCGGCGCTCAGAACGTCCTCTTCACTCCAAAGGTCCACAACGAGCCGCTGTCCAGGCGCGTCCGCAACCGGGCGACGGGCGGGGGTTCCTGCGCACCGCCATGGGCAAAGCCTGAAGTGACGGAGCCGAATGCGTTTGTCAGCGCCGGGGTGGAGCTTCCGGGAATGAAGAACGTCACATCGGTGATGGTACTTCCGAGCGGCGTGAACAGTCGCTGCCGGGCTGGGTAAAAGATTGCGACGATTGCACTCGCGGTAACGGATTCGTACCTGTAATTCGCCCTGCAAGACACAGGACCTCCCAACCCCGGGAACTCCCCAGAAGAAAAAGCATATCCAGTTCTTTCGGCGACTGCCTTGACCGCGGCCGGCGCGAACGGCTTCAGGATATTGCCGAATTGGTTCGAAACCGACGCAGCATAAATCCGAGTACGAAATGAGCGAATACACACCTGGCCCGATTGGCACCTCCCCGTTGGTAAAACCGTTGGCTGGCAGGGCTCCCGCACTGCTCTCACGATGCCCCGGATTTCTCCCCGGGGTTGCGCG
>JBBRCR010000031.1:0-32146 GCA_038204695.1 Opitutales bacterium
CCCACGGGCGGCTGCGTCCGCCTCCGCGGATTCGTGCCCGAACGGCCGGGGACGCCCGTCGGCACCGGGACGCTCGATCTCCAGGTCGGCGATCAAAAACACCAGCTGCCCGCAGCCGTCGGGTGGTTCGACTGGCTCGTGCCTACCGCCGGCGGCAGCCGGACCAGCCTCCAGCTGCGATTCAGCGCGAGCGCCTCGCTCTCGGGCGGCGACGATCGGCCCGTGGCGGCCCGCATCGAGCTGATCGAGGTGCTGGCCGAGTTTCCGTCACAGACTTTCAACTACGGCACGCCCGGCGCCGCCCGGCTCCCCGCCATGGGCATCGATCAGGATGGCTGGATGGCGCGCACCTCCACGATCGACTTGCCGCCCTCTGCCTCCGCCACCACCGTCAACCTCCAGGTTGACTACCCGAATCTGCCCGGCTTGCCGGCCGGCACCCTGCAGGTCGGCACCGCCGACGGACGCCCCGCCACCGAACACGCATTGATTCCCGGTCGCGCCAGCGTCCGCATCGTCGTGGGCGCTTCGCCCGCCCCCCGGCAGCTCCGTCTGGAAGCCGGCGGAGTCTTCCGGCTCCCGGCGCCGGACACGCGGGAACGCTCCTGCCGGTTGGTCGACGTCCACCTCGAGCCCGGCGCCTGATGTCTGCCGCGACCGCCGAAATGGCCGCGCCCCGCGCCGCCCTCCTGCTCAAGCTCGACACGCTCGGCGACCTCGTGTTGTTCGCCCCCGCCCTGCACGCCCTCCAGCGGGCCTGGCCGGCCACGCGGCTCAGCGTGCTCGTGCGGGCGTCGTACCTCGACCTCGCCCCCGTCCTCGTGCCCGGGATCGACTGGGTGGCGACGACGATTGACCCCTTCGTGCAGAGTCCGGGGCAGGCCGCCAGCGAGCTGGCGCGTCTCCAACAAATGGTGACGGCACTTGCGCCCGACCTCGTGGGGGCGGTCACCTCGCGCCGGAACTGGGTCGAGGTGGCGCTGGCCGCGGCCGCCCCGAACGCACCGCGACGAGTCGCGCTCGGCACGGCGCACGACGATCCGTATTTCAGCACCCAGCTTCGGCTGCATCTCGGGCTCACGACGCCGGTCGCGTTTTCCGAATGCGTCGACAGCCCGCCCGATGAACCCGACTGGCAGCGCAACTTCCGTCTCGTCGATACGCTGCTCGGGCGCGCCGTTCCGCGAGTCGCTCCGCGCCTCGAGCTGCCGACCGCCGCGCGCGACTCCGCGCGCGAGTTCCTGCGCGCGCACGGCCTGGCCCCGGGACGTTTCGTGATTTGCGCCCCAGCGGGCTTCGCCAACGTCGCCATCAAGACGTGGCCGGCGGAAAACTTCGGCGCCACGCTCCGGCACGTGCGGGACCAGCACCAGCTGCCCGCGGTGCTGATCGGCCACGAAGGTGAACGGGCGCATCTGGAAGCGGTGCGTGCCAGCGCGGGCGGCGCCACGCTGTGGCTCGGCCGCACCGGCGACCTGCCGGTGCTGGCGGCCCTGCTGGCCGAAGCGGCCTTGTTCGTCGGGAACGACACGGGCGCACTCCACCTCGCGGCCGCGGTTAATGTGCCGGTCGTGGGCATCTTCGGCGGCGGCACCTGGCCACGGTTCGTCCCCGCCGCGGGGCGCGCCACATCCGTCGTCCAGCCCCTGCCGTGCTTCGGCTGCAATTGGCAGTGCGTCTTCGGCGACGCTCCCTGCGTCAAAGGGATCGCGGTCGCGGACGTGACGGCGGCCGTCGATCGAACGTTCGCCGATGCGAACCGCGCCGCCGCCGTCATCCACGCCGTGGAACACCTGCCGGCCTCCACGCGTGAATTGATGGGCCGCGCGGCGGCGCGTTATCACGAGGTGCAGGCCGACCACCTGGCGCGACAGCACCAGATCGAGGAAAAGGAGAACGCGCTCGGCCAGAAAGATCGGGACATCGCGGCCCTGCTGGAAGTCTGCCGCGAACGGGAAAAGCTGATCCGGACGGTTGACGGACACGCCCACGCCCTGACCGCCCAGCTCGCCACGCTGCGTTCCGATCACGCGCTCCTCCAGCAGACCCTCGCCCGCCTGCCGGCCGATGCGGCCGCCAGTGCGCGGGCCCTGCATGATCAGGCGGTGCATATCCGAAATCTGGATTCCATCATCCAGGCGCGCGACGTGGAGCTCGCCGAATTGAGGGCAACCGCCGCGAACCGCGACGCCGGACTCCACAATCTGGAACAGGCCAAGCATTATGGGCGGCTGCTGACGGAAAAGGAGGCCGTCATCCAATCGCTGCGCCGCGGCCACGCCGAACGCGAGGCCGTGATCACGGAACTCTCGGTGCAGGCGACCTCGACCACCGCCCGGCTGCACAAGCTCTGGACGGCGGCCGCCGCGCACCTGCGCGAGAAATGGGGGCGCCCCCTGGACACGTGGCTGTTCAGGAAAATTGTCGCCGAATACTGGATGCAGATCGGCGTGCTGCGGCACTACGACCCGCGGCCGCTCCGCTGGGACGAGCGTCTACCCGGGCCGCGGCCGCCGGAGGCGAACCTGCCCCAAATCGCGCTGGTCACCCCGAGCTACGGCCAGGAAAAATTCATCGAGCGCACGCTGCGGAGTGTCGTGGACCAGCATTACCCGAAGCTGCTCTACGCCGTGCAGGACGGTGGCTCGAAGGACGGCAGTGCGGCGATCATCGCGCGCCATGCGCCCCACCTGCGGCATTGGGAATCGGTGCCGGACAAGGGCCAGGCCGATGCGATCCACCGCGGCTTCGCGCACCTGACCCCGTTGGTCGGCCCGGATGACATCATGGCCTGGCTCAACTCCGATGACTTGCTCGCGCCAGGTGCGCTGCCGTTCGTGGCCGGGTATTTCGCCCGCCACCCGGACGTGGACGTCCTCTATGGCCACCGCATCATCATTGACGGGGAGGATCGCGAAATCGGTCGCTGGATCATGCCGCGTCACAATCCCGCCACGCTCGAGTGGATCGATTATGTGCCGCAGGAAACGCTTTTCTGGCGCAAGCGCGCGTGGGATCTGGCGGGCGGCATCGATCCAAGTTTCCAGTTTGCGCTCGATTGGGATCTGCTGGCGCGGTTCCAGCTCGCCGGCTGCAAGGTGGTCCGCGTGCCGTATTTCCTCGGCGCATTCCGCGTCCACGCGGAGCAGAAAACCAGCCAGGCCATTCACACGGTCGGGGCGGAGGAAATGCGGCGGATTCGGACGCGTTTTCACGGCGAACGGCAGGACGATTTCGCCAGCATCGACCAGCATGCACGGGACGCCCGGTTCTGGGGCGCCATCACCGCGCGGCTCCACGAGGTCGGAATCCGCTGGTGAGTTTTCTCCTCCGCGGGAAACTAGTTGGTTTTTGCCCGGCAAAAACACTAGGGTCCTGCGCTGCAAAACCCGCGCCAAATCCCTCATGCTCCTCAGCATCGTCGTTCCGGTTTACAAGGAAGAGAAAAACGTGCCCGAATTCATTCGGCGGATGCGTCCGATTCTCGCCGGCCTGAACGGGGACTATGAGATCATTTTTTCGCTCGATCCCTCACCCGACCGGACGGAGGAGGTCGTGCTCGAAATGCGGGCCACCGATCCGCGGATCCGGCTGCTGAAGCTTTCCCGGCGCTTCGGGCAACCCATGGCGACGCTCGCGGGACTCGAATACTCGTCCGGCGAGGCCGTGGTGGTCATGGATGTCGACCTGCAGGATCCCCCGGAGCTTCTCCATGAGATGGTCGCCAAGTGGCGCGAGGGCTACGATGTCGTGCTGCCCCAGCGGCGGCAGCGCACGGGAGAACCGTGGGTCAAAACGCTCGTCGCGGAAACCGGCTACAAGATAATCAACAAGATTGCCGATGTCCGGATTCCGCCGAACACCGGCGATTTCCGGCTCATGTCACGGCGCGTGGTCAACGAGGTCGTGAAGCTGAGGGAGAGCCATGGATTCCTGCGCGGCATGGTCGCCGCCGTCGGTTTCAAGCAGGCCATCATCCCGTTTGATCGCCCGGCGCGATTTGCCGGGGAGACGAACTACAACCGTTTCTTCGGTTCGCTGAAGATCGGGTTCAACGGGATTTTTTGTTTCTCCACCTATGCGCTCACGCTGAGCACGATGTTTGGGTTCGCGCTCGCCGGCGGCTCGTTCCTCTTCGCGCTGCTTTATCTCATCGCCAAGATTCTCGACCTGTTTCCGTTCGCCTCCGGCAATCCCACCATCGTGATTCTCGTCTTGTTCCTCGGTGGCATCCAGCTGATCAGCGTCGGCATTCTCGGCGAATATATCGGCCGGATCTACGAGGAAGTTCGCGCCCGCCCCAAGTTCATCGTCGATCGAGCCGAAGGCTTCGACCGCTAGTCCGGAGATGAAGACATGGAAGACATGGAAGACGGGGAAGATGGGGAAGACATGGAAGACATGGAAGACGGGGAAGAGTATAAGACGCGGAAGATTCCGAAGTCTTCCGAGTCTCGCGTTCTTCCCTGTCTCGCGTTCTTCCCTGTCTCGCGTTCTTCATCGAATGAACCTGGCGTATTCGCTTTCAAGTTACGACACCGGAAACCGCGACGACTCCGCCCACGCCCATGCGGGCTGAGCGCGACGTGATGAACGCCCCGGGCGCTGCCGCCGGGGCCGGCGCGGGCCGCCGGCTGGCGTGGTTCGCCTTCGTGGCCTCGCTGCTCGTCCTCACGTGGCTCGCCACGTGGCGGGCGGCGCCCGATCCGCCCGGGCCGCTGATCGTCAACATCACGTTTCCCACCGGCATCGCGAACCGCGTGGAGCCACTGGTGTGCACCGGGAAATTCAACGCCGGCGATTTCCTCATCGTCACCTACCTCGATGAAACGACCGCCACCCTCAGCTACGATTCCTGGGGCAAGGGCGGGCCGACCTCGGCTGCCTTCACGTTCACGCCCGGGGTTCCGCAACGGATGGAAATCGACCTGCCCTCGCTGGGAAGAGCAAAGACGGCGGGTAAGCGGGCGCAGAATGGACATCTCGCCGTACGACTCGATGAGCACGAAATCTTCAGGGCCGATGTGCAGTTTTACCCTCGCGAGCCGGACCAGCTGTATTTCGCGGAGAATCCGGTGGGAGGTAACACCGCGTGGCAGGTGTTTCACGGCCGGATCATGACGGAAAACGGCCGCCGTCTGAGCGGCGGGCACCGCTCGCTGTTTTCGTGGCGCGAACGTTTCACGTGGTGGTGCCGAAACGAAACATGGCAGCTGCTGGGCGTCGTCCTGGCCAGTTTCATCGCCGCCCGGGCGGCGCGACCCGCCGCGACCTGGCTGCGCCGCGTTCGTCGCGTGGCCGCTCGACCACGCGTCTTCGTGGGCCGCTCCACGCCCGCGCACGGCTGGTTCATCGCCGCCACCGCGGCTTGCGTGATCGCGTTTTCGGCTCTCGTGACCGATGGCACGTTCCGGTTCATCTTCACCGAGTCGTTCGGCACCTTTTATGATCATCAGGCGGCCAGCCTGCTGCAGGGGCGGCTCGATGTACCGGATGAGGCCATCGGCGGCGAAGCGTTCATCGTCAACGGGAAAACCTATGGCTATTTCGGAGTCACGCCCGCGTTGCTCCGGCTGCCCTTCGTCGCGACCGGGATCGCTTTTGGACAGCTCAGCCGCGTGTATCTGACATTTTATTACGCGGCCTGCCTGCTGGCAGCATACCTCCTGCTGGTCCATGCTTCGCGCCTGCTGCTCGGCCGCGGGCAATGGCCGTCTGCCGCCGCCACTGTGCTGCTCACGCTCGCCACCGGACTGGGCAGCACGCTGTTCTTCCTCGGGGCACGCGCCTACATCTATCACGAGGCGATCTTATGCGGCGCGGCGTTTTCCCTCTGGTGTATCTATGCCGCGCTGCGCCACCTCGAGGCGCCGGCTTCACGCTGGTGGGTGGCCGCGCTCCTCACCGGACTCCTGGCGATCCACGCGCGCCCCTCCTCGGGCCTTTTTGCCCTGTGCACGCTGGGCTGCGTCACCTTGGTCCATCTCGCACTCGCCTGGCAGTCACGCTCATTCGCTGCGGCCCGCCGTCCCGCGCTCATCGGGCTGCTCACCGTCGCCGCCATTCTTTCGTTCAACGGCATGAGCTATTTGAAATTTGGCACGTTCGACGGTTCACCACTGCGTTACAGCGTGCAGTACACGCCGGAGCGCGTCGCAAAATTCGGCGGGAAGAATTTTCATCTGTCCAACCTGCCGCACAATTTCGACGTCTATGTGACGCGACCGGATTTTTATCTGAAACCCCGGTTTCCATATATATATATTGGGAGTGACCGGCCGGCGAGTTACCCCGGGGCGCGGATTGATCTCGAGGAACCGGCGCTGGGATTTCCGTACGCCATGCCGGCGTTGTTCGCGCTCGCACTCATCGGGGGCGCGTGGGCCTGGTTCTGGGCACCCGGCTTGCGCGCACCGCTGGCCGTCATCGGCTGCGGAGTCGTGCCGATGGCTCTCGCGCTGTTCATGGCGGTCGTGACGTCACATCGTTTTACGGGCGACTTTTGCCCGCTGTTCATCGCGTGGGCCGCGTGCGGCGTCGCCGTGCTCGATGCGGAGGCACGCGGTCCGCGGCGCTGGTTTCTCGGCGCCACGACGGTGCTGACGGCCGCCTCCATTGCCGTGACTCTCGCGATCACCCTCCACTTTCAAGGCGAGCTGGTCTGGGGCGTGCCGGACGAAACGAAGCGCAACTATGCGGAAATGCGCAAACGCGTGGATGCGTTCTTCGGCGTCGAAAAATCGGAGTGAGCGTCTCCGTCATGGTCACGCTCACTCCCGGTTCCCGTTCTGCGCCTTGCGCCTTGCTCCCGTCCCCCGCCTGCCCTGAGTTTGTCCGCCATTCATGCATCACGTGTTCGTCACCGGCGCCGCCGGATTCATCGCTTCAAACCTCGTTGACCGGCTGCTCGCCGATGGCGCGAGCGTCACCGGCTGGGACAACCTGTCCACCGGACAGGAACGGTTCCTCGCGGGTGCCTCGAAGCATCCGAAGTTTCGGCTCATTCGCGGCGACAATCTCGAGGCGTCGGCGCTCACGGCCGCGATGCAAGGGGCGGACTTCGTGTTCCACCTGGCGGCGAACGCGGATATTCGCGACGGCTGGAAGCACCCGGAAAAGGATCTCCAGCAAAACACGATCGCCACCTTCAACGTGCTCGAGGCCATGCGGGCCAACGGCGTGAGGCGGATCGCGTTCTCCTCCACCGGCTCGGTCTACGGCGAGGCCCTGGTCACGCCGGAGAAACCCACGCCGGAAACCGACGTGTTTCCGATTCAGACTTCGCTCTACGGCGCCTCCAAGGTCGCCGGTGAGGGCATGCTCGCCGCGTACGCCGAGGGCGGCCAGATCGACGAAGCCTACATCTTTCGCTTCGTTTCGATTCTGGGCGAACGTTACACGCACGGGCATGTGTTCGACTTCTACCAGCAGCTCGTCGCGCACCCCGATCATCTGCGGGTGCTCGGCAACGGCCGGCAACGGAAAAGCTATCTCTACGTACAGGACTGCCTGGATGCGATGTTGCACGTCACGCGCGGCGGGACGGCCCGGGAAGCGAAGCACCACACGCAAGTCTACAACCTGGGCACGCCGGAATACGTGCAGGTGAACGACAGCATCGGGTTCATCTGCGACGCGCTGGGCGTGAAACCGAAAATCGAATACACGGGCGGCGATCGGGGATGGGTCGGCGACAACCCGTTCATCTTTCTCGACACGAGGAAAATCCAGTCCACCGGCTGGCAGCCGAAGCTCACGATCGAGCAGGGTGTCATCCGGACGCTGCGCTGGCTCGAGGCCAACCGCTGGGTGTACGAGGCGCGGAAGGGGGCGTGAGTTTCGTTTCCCGCCCACTCTGCCCTTTCCCCCAAGCTAAAGTTTCACCTTCACCGCTCACGCTCATCGCCCATGAACCTCGTTCTCACTGGTTCCAGCACCGGGATTGGACGCGCCTTGGCCGGGCGGTTGCTCATGCGCGGCCATCTCGTGTGGGGGCTGGCGCGTTCCGATCAGACCGCGTTCGTGGCGCAATCGCGCGGTGCGTTTCGCGCGTCGCGCTGCGACGTGGCCCACTGGGCGGAGGTCGCGCAGGCGGCCACTGACATATCCGCCGTCTGGTCACACGTCGACGGTCTGATCGCCTGCGCCGGTTTGCAGGGGGAAGTGGGCCGCGCGCTCGCGGCCGAGCCGGCCCGATGGAGCGCGACCGTCCGGGCGAATCTGGACGGCACGTTTTACGCCCTGCGCGCGTTCGATGGCTTGCTCGCGCGGGCACCGCGCCGGGCGAAAATCATTTGTTTTTCCGGCGGCGGCGCCACGAAACCGCGCGCGCGTTTCTCGGCCTACGGCGTGGCCAAGACCGGCGTTGTCCGGCTGGTTGAAACCATCGCGGAGGAGGAACGCGGCCGCGCGTACGACATCAATGCGATTGCGCCCGGCGCGATCAACACGCGGCTCACCGATGAAGTGCTGGCGCTCGGTGCGGCCGTGGTTGGTGAGGCCGAATATGCCGCGGCCCAAAAACAAAAGGCCACCGGGGGCGCTTCGCTCGAAAAGGCGCAGGAGCTTGTCGAGTGGCTGCTCTCACCGGCGAGCGATGGCATTTCCGGCCGGCTGCTGGCCGCACCCTGGGATCCGTGGTCCACGCTCGAATCCCATCGCGATGAGCTCGCCGCCACGGACATCTACACGCTCCGCCGGATCGTCCCGGAAGAGCGCGGGAAAAAATGGTAGGAAGCAAATCGAAGTCGCTCGCGGTTCAACCTGCAAGCCACCCCGTCTCCCGAGTCTCCCGAGTCTTCCCGTCTTCCCGTCTTCCCCCATCTTCCCGTCTTCTCCCCCCTCAGCCCCGTTTGGTCGCGTCGACTCGGAAAACGCGAAAATTCAGCAACAGAAACACGACGACGGTTGACGGCGGGATGGCCCACAGGGTTGCCCATTCAATGCTCATGCCAATCGCATCGCGGCACACTCTGAACGCGCCGAGGTTGATCGCATAGCTCAGCGCAATCGTGAACAGATACTCGCCGAACTGCTTCGCCGAATCGTGCCGGGCGCTCGGCAACGCCCAGAATCGATTCGCGAGGTAATGCACCGTGGTCGAGACGACCCACGACACGGAAAACGCGAGTGTCTCGCCCGTCCGCGTTTTCAAAAACACGATTACGCCCAGCTGCACGAGCGCGGTGCCGCCGCCCACCGCGAGAAAGCGGAACAGCCGCCACAGGGTTTCAGGGTCGGACCAGGAGAGTTTCGGCACGCCCATCACAGGAGGGGCCGCCGAACGGCCCGGCAAATACTTTTGTCGAACTTTGAGGGCGCACCGTCTCCGAGCTTTCGAATCTGACCCGGACTCGCTGAATATGAACACACTTCAATCCGCCGATCTCTTGAGTCACAGAGTACGAATACCGCGAACCGCAGCGACTCGTCATTCCGTGGCTGCGAGCGCCAGCGAGTGGAAAGGCATGCGCTTGCGCGCGCCAATGCCCGCGTGAATACGGGGTTCGCGCGAAGGCGCGAAGATCGCGAAGTCGGAAGAATTGATTCGCGGCTGCGCGTGAGCGGATTTGCTCGCGGGAACAGGGTGTCGCGATCGGCCGCTGAAATCCTTCGCGCTCTTCGCGCCTTCGCGTAAGCCACAGCTCTGCTGCCTGGAGAGCCACTCCACTCGCTGGCGCTGGCAGCCACGGAGCCGCGACTCGCTCAGTCACGGCGATTTGTCCGCGCGCTCAATGGTGCGGATCGCGCCCGAAAACACCGGACCGCAATTGCTGCCGCCAATCGGATTCGCACCCACCGCGATCTCCTCCGGGTCGGCGCGGTACCCCATCGTGGTCTGCTCCCAAACCAGCGCGCCGCCCATCCACACCCGCAGATCACCGCGAATCTCGGCGCGGGCCGCGCGCACTGGCTGCAGCCACGAGAATTGCACGCTCAGCTCGTGTTCCGCGGCAAAATCGATCGTCCGCGGTTCGCTGGCCAGCAACCGGCTGCCCCAATGATCGAAAATAAACCGGACGCGCTTTGGATCGAGATATTCCACCCCGAGGAGATCGCCCTTGCCGGTGGCACCGGTGACAACCAGGGGCTCGGTTGCGCCCGGGCGATGGGCCGGAAATTTCAGTTTCATCCGAAACGTATCGCCCGCACCGGAAAGACCGCTGCCGGCCGGGACGCGCCCGAGCTCCGCCGGGTGCAGGGTAATCCGGCGCACGGCCGCGACTTCGCCACTGAAACGTGGATACGCCGGTTCGCCCAGGCTGCGGCCGCCCACCCGTACGCGCCCGCCGGCGTTCGCCTCGAATCGGCGATACGTCTCGACGAGCGTTTCACCATTCAACTCCAGACGGAGAATACGACTCGCGCGCCGCGCCCCATCCGGCGGCGTGCCTTCAAACCACGGATGTTCCGCCGGCGGCAGGAAGGCGCCAAGCGTGACGCGCAGCCGGTGCGTTTTCCCGTGCCCGAGCATGCGCGGCGAGCTGACCACCTCCGGCATGCCGACGCGCATGAATCCAACCTGCACCGTCTGATCGTCCCGGTAGCGCACGAAAACGCGATCCACGCCGGGCGGTTCGCCGATGGTGAGCAGGGTTTCACTGCGCGCCGCCGGCGACACCGGCAGTTTCACGTCGAGTTCCCAGGCGCCAGGTTCCACGCCCGCGATCCGCTCGATCCAGGCGGGCACGTGATTCAACCCCCGCGCCACCTCGCGTTCACCCGCGGGATTCAGCTCCGCCATCAACCGGTTCAACTGGAGGCTGTAGAGCACGCCGAAGCACACCGAGAACAAGGCGGCCGCCGTCGCCGCGACTCGGGCGAGGGCCCGCGCGTAGTCGTTTTTCCATGACGGCACGAGCCGCGCGACAGACAGCAGCCCGACGCACCCGAGCAGGATCAGCGCCGGCGTAAACTCGAGCAGGTACCGCGCAAGCGAACCGAAGAAAAAAAGGAGCAAGGTCGTCAGGGCGGCGAACAGCAGCGTCGTCGCGGCCAGCCACGTTCCCAGCCGCGCGCGTTCCTGCCGCGGGCGGTGCCACAACGACAGCGGCGCGGCGAGCGCGAACCAGGCCAGGGGCAGGTTCACCAGCACCCCATAGACATCGTCGTGTCCGCCAAACCCCGCGGGTTTCGGGGGCAACTCGGCCGGCCGGATGAAAGGAAAGTACGGCCTCCACTGCGCGGGCGAAAAGAAATACCGCCAGCCGTTGAACGGCACGTAGCGGCCGCTGAAGTGTTGCACCTTCGACTCGTAGTCCAAGCTGAACTGATACGCCTGGCCGAATTGCAGCGGATCGCCGAACCGCGCGAAATTATGCCACGCCATCAGCGCGCCAACCAGCGCAAGCGGCCAGCCAGCCGCCACGCCCTCGCGCCATGGCACCGAGCGCCCGTGCCGCCATGACCAAATCAGCGGAACGAACAGCATCGGAATGGCGACCAGATGGGTCGGCCGCGAAGCAATCGCCAATCCCAGCGCGGCTCCAGCCGCCGCCAGCCAGGCGGCACGGTGCCGGTTCGAATGCAGGCTGCGAAACACGCCGAACAGCGCCAGCATCGCGAAGCCATACGCGGCCGCAATGGGCAGCTCCCACATCTGGGTGCGGCGCAGCAGGACCGGCCCGAGCGCCGCCAGTCCGAGAGCCAACCCGCCCCAAAGCACCACCACTCTTCCTGTCTCCAGAAAGTAACGACGCCTAATCGCCAGGAACGTCGCCCCCGCGGCGAGAAATCCGCCATAGACGAAAACCAGGATTGCCATCGGCAGCGGCAGGTCGGTTCCCGTCAGCAGCCGGAAGGGCAGCATCAGCGTGACCACCGGAGCGGCGCCGAAATACAGGTAATATCTGCCGCGATAGAACGACGCATCGTGGAGCGCCAGCCCCGGCGGCCGGAGGGTTGGATCGTAAGGATCGGGCAGCGCCAGCAGTGCCGGCGGCACGTCGACCTTCATATGCAGGTGGCGGTCGAGCCAGCCATCGATCAGCAGGTTGTAATAATCACGCTGTTCCTGGCCAAATTTCCACGACTCGCCATTCGAGCGGGCGGTCCAGACATAGAACCACGCGATCGCGATGCAGACGAGGCCGACGAGAATGCGATCGATTAGACGCGACATGCCGGGCCCGGAATTTTCACCGTGACGACGGAATCAGCATTGCTCACCGCCAAAACCCCACTTGCGTCGCCGCCGCCGTTAGCTTCGCCTTCGTCATCCACGCCACGGAATGAACGCGCCGAGCCACGAGCAATCCATTAATTTCGCCATCATTGGCTGCGGCCTCATTGGCCGAAAACGCGCCGCCGCCCTGGCGACGATTCCGCAGACAGCGGTGCGCTACACCTGCGATCTCGATCCGGCGCGGGCGGGCGAACTGGCGAAACAAGCGCGGGGCAGCAGCCCGACGACCGATTACAACGTGGTGCTCGCCGACCCGGCGGTGAACGCCGTCATCGTGGCGACGCTGAACGCCTCACTCGCCCCGATCACCCTCGCGGCCGTCCGTGCGGGCAAACATGTGCTGGTGGAGAAACCGGGGGCGCTGGGTGCCGCCCAACTCCGGACAATTCGTGAGGCAGCGCAGAAAACCGGTGCGCGCGTCCGCATCGGCTACAACCATCGCTTTCACCCGGCCCTGCAAAAGGCCCGCGCCCTGGTCGACGACGGCGCCCTCGGCCCGCTGATGTTTCTCCGCGCCCGTTATGGCCACGGCGGACGCAAGGGATACGACCGCGAGTGGCGCGCGGATCCGGCGCTGTCCGGCGGCGGCGAACTCATCGATCAGGGCGTGCATCTGATCGATCTTGCCGGCTGGTTTCTCGGTGAATTTCCGACGGTGGAGGGCCACGCCGCGACTTTCTTCTGGGACATGAAGGTCGACGACAACGCGTTCCTCTCGCTCCGCACCACCCGCGGGCAGACGGCCTGGCTCCACGCCAGTTGCACCGAGTGGAAAAACCTTTTTTCACTGGAGCTGTACGGCCGCGACGCGAAGATCGCCATCGACGGGCTGGGCGGCAGCTACGGGATCGAGCGGCTGACGTTTTACCGGATGCTGCCCGAAATGGGGCCGCCGGAAACGACGGCGTTCGAGTATCCGCGGGGCGACAACTCGTGGGCCGACGAGACCCGCGCGTTCATCGACGACATCCGCGCGAATCGCGAACCCGCTCCCGGCCTGGCCGAGGGCATCCGCACGCTGGAAATCGTGGAGGAGATTTATCGGCGCTCGGGGAAAAAGGGAGTGAAGGATGAGAGCTGAGGGAGCAAGGGCGAGTAAAGGTCCTGCGCGCCTCCCCTCCTTCTCTCCTTCCCTCCTGCCTCCTGACTCCTGCCTCCTGCCTCCTTCCCTCCTCCCTCTCCGCATGATCATCACCCGCTCTCCTCTGCGCGTCTCCCTTGGCGGGGGCGGCACGGACCTCCCGTCCTATTACCGCGAATACGGCGGTTTTCTGGTCGCCGCCGCGATCGACAAATACGTCTACATCACCAAGCACCGGACGTTCCAGGAGGAGATCATCGTCAAATACTCAAAGCTCGAGCGCGTGAAAGCCGTCGCCGAAATCGAGCACCCGATCATTCGCGAAGCCCTGAAGCTGGTTGGCGTGACCGATCCCCACATCGAGCTGACCTCGATGGCCGACATTCCCGGGGGCACGGGACTCGGCTCGAGCGGCAGCTTCACCACGGCGCTGCTGAAGGCGCTGCACGCGCACAAGAAGAACATCGTTTCACCGGCCGAACTGGCGGAACAGGCCTGCGACATCGAGCTCAACAAGCTCGGCGAGCCCATCGGCAAGCAGGATCAGTACATCGCCGCCATTGGCGGAATCACCGCGTTCACCTTTCATCCGGATGGTCGCGTGGAATACCGGCCGTGTAACATTTCCGAGGAGACGCTGTTCAACCTGGAGGACGACCTGCTGCTTTTCTTCACCGGCTACAGCCGCAGCGCCTCGGCGATCCTCAAGGATCAAAACGAGAAATCGAAACAGAACGATCGGGCGATGCTGGAGAATCTCCATTTTACGAAGGAGCTCGGCTACCAGTCGCTGGAGGCGCTCGAAACCGGCAACCTCGCGGAGTTCGCGCGGTTGATGGATGTGCACTGGCAGCGCAAGAAGGCGCGCAGCTCGGGGATGAGCAACCCGTACATCAACGAGTGGTATGACCACGCCATGGCGAACGGCGCGCTGGGCGGAAAGCTGATCGGCGCAGGTGGGGGCGGATTCCTCATGTTCTACGCGGGCGACAAGACGAAGCTGCGTCACGCGATGCGCGAAAAAGGTCTCCAGGAAGTGCGTTTCCGTTTCGACTTCGAAGGCAGCAAGGTCGTCGCACAAAACTGAATGATGGGAAGACGGGGAAGACGGGGAAGACGCAGGAGACTGGGAAAAACACGCGAAATAATCTTATGGCAAATGTTGAAGCCAACCGGCTGCTCGAGGAAAGAACGCTCGCATTTGCGGTCGAAGTCGTGCGCTTTGTCGC
Organism: Opitutales bacterium; assembly: GCA_038204695.1. Lineage (GTDB taxonomy): Bacteria > Verrucomicrobiota > Verrucomicrobiia > Opitutales > Opitutaceae > ER46. The sequence goes on from JBBRCR010000031.1 coordinate 14,495, forward strand.
GACATTCGACGCCGCCGACACCGCGAGAATCATTGGACGGCAACTACTCAAATCCGCGACGTCAATCGGTGCAAATTACCGCGAGGCAAATCGCGCGGAATCGCGGGAGGACTTCGTACACAAATCCGCCGTTGTCCTGAAGGAGGCGTCCGAGACAGATTACTGGTTGGAAATTTGCACTCGAGTCGACCTCGGAAGCCCCGCCCAACGCGATGCACTGGCCCAGGAAGCGCGCGAGTTGCTTGCCATCTTCACCACAATCAACAGCCGCGCCAAACGGCACAACTAGCGCTCTCGCACTCTCCCCTGCCTCCCGCCCCTTCCCCGCTCCCGATTCTTCCGTGTCTTCCCCGTCTTCCCCGTCTTCCAAGTCTTCCAAGTCTTCCCAGTCTTCCCAGTCTTCCAAGTCTTCCAAGTCTTCCCCGTCTTCCAAGTCTTCCCCGTCTTCCCCCTCTTCCCCCTCTTCCAGTCTTCCCCTCGCCATCCTCGCCGGCGGCATGGCCACCCGGCTCCGGCCGATAACGGAAAAGATCCCCAAGCTGCTCGTCGAGGTGGCCGGGGAACCGTTCTTCTCCCACCAACTCCGGTTGCTGAAAAATGCGGGGCTCACCCGACTCGTTCTTTGCGTCGGCTACCTCGGCGAAAAAATCGTCGAGCTTTACGGCGACGGTTCGAAATGGGGCGTGCACATCGACTATGTGTTCGATGGACCCAAACTCCTCGGCACCGCCGGTGCGTTGATCCACGCCCGCCCGAAACTCGGCGAGGCCTTTTACGTGCTTTACGGCGACAGCTACCTGCCGGTCGATTACCGGGCGATCGGCGATTTCTTTCTGCGGTCGGGCCGGTTGGGGCTGATGACCGTTTACGAGAATCGCGGCCGCTACGACACGAGCAACGTCTGGTTCGAGCGCGGCGAGATCAAGTTGTACGACAAGACGAACAAGGTGCCGCCAATGCAGCACATCGATTATGGACTCGGCCTCTTCCGGGCGGCCGCCTTCGATGGCTACCCGAAGCAAGCCGTGGTCGATCTCGCTGAGATTCAAAAATCGCTCGTGGCCCGCGGAGAACTGGCCGGCTATGAGATTGGGGAGCGTTTCTACGAAATCGGTTCCCACGAAGGGCTGAACGAATTGGATGCGCTGCTGCGCGGGCGGCCGGCGTAGACGCCCTCCGTCGCTTTTTCTTGGCGGCCAAGAGAGCGTAATCGCACGCGAACCATTTCGGAGCGGCGGCTTTTCTGCCGCCGACCGTCAAACAGTCCCTTCCGCCGCAAGCTTCCACCCGCCCATCTGGCCAGGCTCGAATCGCCGACCCGAATGCGGGATTCCCGTCCGCTCAGTAGCGATAGACGTCCGAACTTCTTCCGCGCGTGACGAGAATGCCGATGAGAATCCCCACGCCGACGGCTGCCGCCATGGCGTAATATGGGTGATTGTGCACCGCTTCGTCCGTGCTCCGGGCACCCACGGCCACCTTTTCCCGCGCCTCGTCGTAGAGTTCGGACGCACGCATCTTCACATTGGCGTAACGGTCGCCAAGCGTGCGGTTCGAGGTGAGTTGTGTGTCGCGAGCAGAGGCGTAAATGTCGCCGCCAAGTCCGGAACCGGTTTGTTTTGGGAGGTTATTCATGGGAAATTTGGCAGCGGGCGCGGAGAATGTGCGGCGCAGACCAAGCCGGAGAGTAACGAAACCCGCTGGCGCTCGGTATGGGGCGAACCCGGCAGATCGGCTACGTGCTTCGCCTCACCTGCGTTCCTCCAATCCCCCATGCCGCGGCCGCCCCCACGCCTGGACCGCAAATCTGAATTCGACTCGGCCCCGCATTATGGCTCGCTCATTTCCGCCCCCTCTCCTGCCATGCTTCCTCGCTTCCTTGTCGCGCTCTTTGCACTCGTCACCTTTGCCGCCCCCGCTTCCGCCGCGACGGCGCGTCCACCCAATATCGTTTTCATCCTGGCTGATGATCTCGGCGTCGGTCACGTCGGCTGCTATGGACAGGACAAGATCAAGACCCCGCACGTCGATCGGCTGGCGGCGGAAGGGATGAAGTTCACCCAGTTTTATGCCGGTGCGAACGTGTGCGCCCCCTCGCGCAGCACGCTCATAACGGGATTGCACACCGGCCACACGGCTGTGCGGAACAACGGGCTGGATCGGCATCTTTACGACGAGGATGTCACCGTCGCGGAAGTGCTGAAGTCCGCCGGTTACGCCACGGGCGGTTTTGGCAAGTGGGGCCTCGGGCGCGAAGGCACGCCGGGGGTGGCGCCGAAACAGGGCTTCGACGTCTGGTTTGGCCAATACAGCCAGACCCACGCGCACTTCTATTATCCCTATTACCTGATGAGCAACCTGGAGCGGTTCCCGCTGCCGGAGAACGAGGGCAGGCAGCGCGGACGCTATGCCGCCGACGTGATTCATCAGCAGGCGCTGGCGTTCATCGAGACGCAGGCGAAGGCGGGCCGGCCGTTTTTCGCCTATCTGCCGACGACCCTGCCGCACGTGGAGCTCACCGCGCCCGAGGAGTCATGGGAGGAATACAAGGGCAGGTGGCAAAAATTCGCCCGCCCCGATCCACGACCTGGATACATCGGCAGCGAGGATGCGCTGGCCGAGTTTGCGGGCATGGTCGCCCGCATGGACCGCCAGGTCGGTGAAGTCATGGCGGCGTTGAAACGGCTGGGGGTCGATGACAACACGGTGGTTTTCTTCACCAGCGACAACGGGCCGCAGCCGGGCGCGTGGCGCGACATCTTCGTCGAATTCTTCGACGGAGCGGCCGGCCGGCGCGGCGCGAAAGGCGATTTCTATGAAGGCGGGATTCGGGTTCCGCTGCTGGTCCGCTGGCCGGGGCGAATCAAAGCGGGCGCGGTGAGCGCTCTCCCGGGATATTTTCCGGATGTCATGGCCACGCTGGCCGAACTCGCCGGCGCGAGTGCACGTTTGCCGAAAACCGATGGCATCTCGATCGCGCCCACGTTGCTCGGCCGACCGGGGCAGAGGCGGCACGAATTCCTGTATTGGGAATCTGCGGACGCCGCCCAGAAGGTGGCGCAGCAGGCGGTGCGCTATGGCGATTGGAAAGCGGTGCGGGTTCGTGCCGGGAAAGATTGGGAGCTGTTCGATCTCAAAACGGATGAGAAGGAAACCACGAACGTGAGTGTCCGGAACCCGGAGGTCATGAAAAAGATCCACGCGATCATCACGGCTGAGCACACGCCGGAACGAAAGTACGGTCCCGCGCCGAAGGAAGCCGCGGCGAACTACGTGCGATAAGAGGCGCGGCGCGAAAGCGCGTGCCATCACGACGGCGAGGCATTTGGCCGTAGCGGTAAATTTCGTGGCTGCGAGCGAAGGAGTCAGGAGTCAGGAGTCAGGAGTCGGGAGTCAGGAGTCAGGAGGACGGCACGATCCAGAAGCTCGACTTGCTGGCGCTCGCAGCCATGGCAAGTCCAGCAGGGTCGACGAAATCGATCACCCTCATCCCGTTACTTCCGACTGTCGCGTTCGTCCTGCACGAGCGTCAAGTAAGCCTTGGCGTACCGCCGCCCGAACTCGCGATACGAAGCGGCGTCGAAATGTACTTTGTCGCCCTTGTGCACGAGGGCATCCGACGAGACGAACGCGCTGCGTTTCACGTGCCGCGGCAGCTCCTGATGCGCGCGATCGACCTGCATCTTGAATTCATTCCACGGCTGATCGGCGAAGTGGCCCATTTGGCCCGCCAGAAAAGGAACGTCCGGCCCGTTGAGCTCGACGCGAAACCGGCCGACGAGTGCGTGCAGCTTGCTCGCATACGCGGGGGTGAGCTCACGATTGGAATCGGACTCGCCCTGGTGCCAGAGGATGCCTTTCAGCGTGCCCACTTGGAGCGCTGCTTTCGCGCGGCGGATCGCATCATCCCAGGGATGGCTTTTCGTCGGCTGGTAAAACTCGCCTGGCTTCCACGCATCGATCGGCGAACCACCCACCGCACAGGAAATCAATCCAATGGTCACGCCCGGCAACGCCTCCGCCATCTGGAGGCCGAACGACCGGCCAAGGCCGACGCCCGCCGCGGTCTTGTCGAAATGCAGCGGATCCACGGCCGGCACCCACGCATTCGCCTTGTTCAACATCAGCACGCGCGGATGCGGCACCTGATCCTCCGCTTCGATCACGCCGCGCCCGGCCATGTTCGACTGGCCCACGAGCAGAAAGAGATAAAAGCGATCCTTCGCCGGCAGCTCGGCCGGTTCGGCCCGAAGCGAACCCAGCGCGACACTCAGGGCGACCGCGACAAGCGTCCGCAGGACGAGAAGAGAACGCATCATTCCTCCGTGTTTACCGGCACCCGGCGTGGAGTGAAGGAGCATTTGGTCCATGCGGTGTGCGGGCCCTGTTCCGGCGTGGCATGGGCGTCCCGCCCATGTATCCACGTAGATGGTACTTTATGGGCGTTCCGCCCAGGTGCGAGTGAAGTGCGGGTTTTCATGGGCGGGACGCCCGTGCCACTTCAAGCGTCTCCGAGCAGCGGTATGTCACAGTCGAAATTCCGGACCCGATTTCGTCCCCAAACTGCCAGAAGGAAACGCGGCGACACTCCGGTCCGGCATCATTCGATTCCGCTCACTCCTTCGCCCGGTTCTTTTTCTTGCCACCCTTCTTCTTTTTCGCGGAAGCGTCGCCAGCCACCGCGGTATTCTTTGTCGGCATGGGTGCGTTGATGGCCGCGCGCCACGCGAGCAGCTTCGTGTGGAGTTCCTTCGCCTTCGCGGGATTCGACTGCGCCAGGTTCCTCGATTCGCCAATGTCCTCGCTCAAATTGTAGAGTTCGAGCCGGCCGGCCTCGAGGTACTCCATCAGCTTCCAATCACCGACTTGAATCAGACTCACGGGCGTCGTGCGCCACGTGTTCTCGCCTGAACCAAGATAACCGGGGAAATGCTGGTAAATGGCCTCCCGTGCGAGTTTCGCGGCGGGATCCCGGAACAGCGGCAACAGGCTCTCGCCATCGAAAACCTGTTTCGCAGGCAGGCTGCCGCCGGCGATTGAGACGAGCGTCGGATACATGTCCACGTGAATGCCGGGAACATTCGACGACGTGCCGGGCTTCACCACGCCGGGCCAGCGAATAACGAAGGGGACGCGCGTGCCGCCTTCGTACAGACTGCCCTTTCCGCTGCGCAAGGGCGCGTTGTCCGTGATATTGTTGGCCTTGACCCCCTCGGCGGCGTAACCGCCCACCCCGCCGTTGTCGCTGACGAAGATCAGCACCGTGTTCTGCGCCAGCTTCAGTTCATCGAGCGTTTTCATGATCCGCCCCACGCTCTCGTCGACGCTGTAAATCATCGCCGCATACACCGGGCTATGATGGCCACCGACGGGCGGCTTGTTCTTGAACTTCGCAATCAGCTCCGGCTTCGCATGGTGGGGCGAGTGGACGCCGAAGTGCGGCAGATACAGAAAAAACCGCTCGTCCTTGTGCCGCTGGATGAAATCGACCGCTCTGTCCGTGAGGAAGTCGGCCAGATATTGGCCTTTTGGATACTCCACCTTCGGATTGGTTGCGAAATCGAAGTGCGCGCCCTGGCTGACGATGGCTTCGTCGAACCCCCGTTTGCCCGGGTGGTAAGGTCCATCATTCCCGATGTGCCATTTGCCAAACATGCCGGTCGCGTAGCCGGCCGACTTCAGCGCCGCCGGCAGGATCACGCGGTCGAGCGGAAGATTCGGCACGTTGTCCACCGGCCGCAGGGGGCGCTTGCTCCAGTCGAACCGCTCGGTGCCACCGACGGTATAAACGCCGGTCCGGGCCGAGTACTGCCCGCTCATCAGCGCCGCGCGGGTCGGCGTGCAATTCTGATGGTGATGGTAATTCGTCAGCTTCATGCCCTGCGTCGCGAGCCGATCGATGTTGGGCGTCTCGTAATACTTGCTGCCGAAGCAGGCGACGTCGGTGTACCCGAGGTCGTCGGCCATGACGAAAATGATGTTGGGCTTCGTGGCGGGGGCGCCGGCCGCCGCGAGGGCGGCGAATCCGACGGCAGCCGCCGCCGTGACGAGGAGGCGAATCCGGGAGCAGGGGGCTTGGTTCATTGGAAGAGAGCGCAGACGATGGCAGCTTGACCTTGGTTGCGCGGAAAAAATTGTGCGGGCGGTGAACACCACCGTAAAGCGCGATTCCGCCGCGTCGCCCGCTCGCCGCACGCGCGGCTTCGATTCACCCGGAGTTGAACCGCGAATCGACGGACAGCCACTCGCCCGCGAGCCGTGCTTTGTGTTCGACGTGGCGAGGACGCCACCTACATGACGGGGACGCCATGTCGACGCCATCTGCCCACCAAATCGACCAGGCGCGGCGCGTCGCTGCGCTGCACGTCAAAGGCCACCCGTTCGTACTCTACAACATCGGCGTGGCGCTATCTAAAAGGCGAAAAAAACACGCCGCCGCACGACGCACTCTATTTCAGCATGAGCGGGTTTGGGGCCGTGCGACAGGGCCCGTGGAAACTCGTCCTGCCGCCGCAGGGCACTCCGCAGCTCTTCAATCTGGCCAACGACATCGGCGAGCTACGCGACCTCGCAGCCAGCGAGTCCGCCCGCGTAAAAGCGCTGGTGGAAAAATGGAACGTCTGGCACGCCCAAATGCCTGCGCCGGTCAAACCGGCCGGAAAAGCCAAATCGGGCAAGAGTTCCGGCTGACGCTAGGACACACGTTCCGTTTGCCAACGGGACCCAAGTATCAACCGTTGCTGCCGACTCGCCATGCCTGTTTTCACCCACCTGCCGCTCGGCCACCGCATTCCCACCAGCCCACACGCGGTGTCGTTCAGCCTGCCGACCATGGACGATGTTCGCGGCTATGAGGAGAAGGCTCCGGAAACGGTGCGTCAGCTCACGTCGGGGTATCCGCGATTTGTCGTGCACCCGTTCGCGCGCCAGCTGGCCGAACATTGCCTCGCCCCGAGCGGCACGCCCCTGGGCAGCCCATCCGCCCGCACGCTCTGGCTCACCTCGTCACCGCGGATGGCGCACGCGCTGGCGGCGTCGCTGGATGGCGTCGCCCTGACCGGACACGGCAGCGGCGTGCAGATATTTTCGCGCGACGGTTTGTACGGCGTCTCGCATCCCGATGACGCGGGCGTGTACAGCCACGCCAAGACCTTTCTCCAGAACATCGGCGGCTTCATTTCTTCGCGCGAAGCCGAGGATCACCTCGTCCGGCTCGGCTTGCTGCGCGACCGGTACCCGGAGGAAATATTTTCTGGCGATGCCGCCGCCGAGATCCGCCGGGTCCTCCGGCGTGCGCTGCCCGAAACCACGGACGACGATCTGCTGCTGGCGAATTGCGGCATGAACGCAATCTATGCGACCTTTCGCGCCTCGGCCGCCATTCAGGCGCAGCGCGGGCGCACCCTCTGGCTGCAACTCGGCTGGCTGTATCTCGACACGATCGCCGTGCTGAAAAGATACACCGGCGCCCCGGGGGACTACGTGCACATCCGTGATCCGTTGGACACCGTGGCCATCGGGCGGATCTTCACGAAACACGGCAATCGCATCGCCGGCGTGATGGCGGAGGTGCCGACCAACCCGCTGATCGAAACCCCCGATCTCGCCACCCTCACCCGGTTGTGCCGCCAACACGGCGCCCATCTGCTGGTCGACCCGTCGGTCGTCTCGGTCTTCGACGTCGACGTGCTGACTTCGGCCGATGTCGTGGTGGCGAGCCTGACGAAGTACATGGCAAGTGCCGGCGACCTGACCGCGGGGGTGGCCGCCGTGAATCCCGCCTCGCCGGATGCCGCGGCGCTGCGCACCGGGATCGCCGCCGGGCTCGAGCCGGTTTACCCGCGGGATCGGGCGCGACTCGCCGCGCAAATCGGCGAAACCGAGCAGGTGCTCGCGCGTATCCGCGAAAACACGACGGTCGTGGCGCGTTTCCTCGAGCGACACCCGAAGGTGCGCGACGTCTACTGGGCATGGCATCCCGCTTCGCGCGACAACTACGCGCACATCGCGCGCCGCCAGGAGGTGGCCGGCGGCATGATCTCATTTACGCTGCGGGTGCCGATGGAGCCGTTTTACGATCGGTTGCGGCTGCCCAAAGGCCCCAGCTTCGGGATGAAGACGACGCTGATTTGTCCCTTCATGTACCTGGCGCATTACGATCTGGTGACGACCCCGGCGGGCATGGCCGAACTGGCGGCCAGCCGGCTCGACCCGGATCTTCTGCGGCTCTGTTGCGGCATTGAGCCAGCCGGGGAGATCATCAACGCGATTGCGGAGGCGCTGGAGTAGTTGGCGCGAGCGGCAGCGTTCCGCTCCGCATCGACGCCGGCGTGGCGTCACGCGGGCGTGGCGATTGCCTCGCTGATTTCCTCGTTGGAGAAAACGACCTGCACGTCCTCGAGTTCCTCGAGCGCATCGTGCAGTTTGGTGATTGCGACCGCGACCATCGGGTCGGTTACGGGCACGGTGGTCATCGGAATGTAGGCGATCTCGGCGTTGTCGGGCTCGATGCCTTTTTGCTCGAGCGCCTGCGCCACCTTGTCGAAGGCAGGCATGGCACACCGCACTTCGAAACCCTGCTCACTCGTGATCACGTCGTCGGCGCCGGCCTCGAGGGCGATTTCCATGAGCGCATCCTCGGTGACCTTGCCACTCGAGATCAGGAATTGGCCGGCATGGAGAAACTGAAACGAAACCGCGCCGGTGCTCGCGAGGTTGCCGCCGTTCCGCGAGAAGACCGACCGCACATCCTGCGCGGCGCGCACCTTGTTGTCCGTGGTGACCTTCACGATGAACGCCACGCCGCCCGGGCCGTAACCTTCGTAGGTGATCTCCTCGAACACCACGCCCGGCAGTTCGCCCGTGCCCTTCTTGATCGCCCGATCGACATTGTCGGCCGGCATGTTCGCGTCGCGCGCCTTCAACACCAGGGTGCGCAACCGGGCGTTTCCCTCGCGATCGCCGCCGCCGGCTTTGGCCGCCAGCGTGATGTCACGCGAAAGCCGCGAGAAAACCTTGCCCTTGCGGGAATCGGTCACGGCCTTCAGCCGTTTGACCTTCGACCATTTATTGTGGCCAGCCATGAGCGGGTTCCGGGTTCCGGGTTTTGGGTTTTGGGTTTGGGGTTTGGGGTTTGGGTTCGAGTTCCGAGTTCCGGGTTTCGCCTTACCTGGCTCCTGGCTCCTGACTCCTGACTCCTGACTCCCGACTCCCTAGCTTCCACCGCTTCTTCGGCGCCGCCGCGGTGAACTTACTTCAACTTCTTTTTCGGCGCCACGGGCTTGGGGGTCACGTTCTTCATCCCTTTGCGCAAGGCGCTGACGGTCGTGGCGGCCGCCGATCCGGCCGAGGCCGGACCCGGTTCGACGTCCTTCATCCGGTTGATGACCATCTGCTGCACGATCGTGAAGAGGCCATTGATCGTCGAGTAGAGCGCCAGCGCACACGAGAAGCTGTAGCAGAACAGGGTGAAGATGACCGGCATGAACCGCATCATTTTCACCTGCATATTGTCCACCGACGGCGTCGGCGTGAGCTTCATCTGATACCACATCGTCGCGCCCATCAGCAGCGGCATGATATTGAGCGGAACTCCGAGCAATGGAATATAGGCCACCGTATCGGGCGCCGCCAGATCCTTGGCCCAAAGAAACGGCTGGAAGCGCAGCTCGGCCGGGCTCTGCAGCATCGCGAAAAAGCCGATAAACAGAGGCATCGTAATCAGAACCGGGATACAGCCGCCGAGCGGGTTCACCTTGTGCGCCTTGAACAGCTCCATCGTCGCCTGCTGCTGCTTCTGGGGATTGTCCTTATGTTTCTCGCGGATTTCCTGCATCAGCGGCTGCAGCTTCGACATCCGCTTGGCCGACTTCGAGGCGGCCAGCGTGAAGGGGAGGCTGACGAACTTGAGGATGAGCGTCATGAGGATGACGGCCACCCCCCAGTTGCCGACCCAGCCGTGGGTGGCGTTGAGCAGCGTGTTGAGCAGCGGAGCGACATAGCCGCTCAGAAAGATCCGGTTGAAGAAGTACTGCGTGTACGGCAGCACGCGATCCTCGTTGTGCTGGAATTTCGCCAGCCGGCGGTATTCCATCGGGCCGACATACAACATGCCGGCCATCTTCTGGCTGCCGTTCGGCGGGAGGGCGGCCACATCGAAACGCGCCGCGGCGGTCACTCCGATGTTCGGCTGCTTTGAATCCGGAAAGGGCGGCAACTCGATCCGCCGGGAGATGACACTGACGCCGGGCTTTTCCGGCGTGTAGATACTGGTGAAGAACTGATTCTTGGCCGCGGCCCAGACCACGTTACCCGGGTTCTCCAAAAGCGGCTTGGGGGCCGAGCCGGCGCCGACAATCGAACCGATTCCACCGCCTTCGAGGTCGCCGCGCCCAACGAAATTGGTGTCTTTGCCGTCATTGCTGGCGACGTTGAGGTATTGTCCCGGGTCACTTGAATTGATCGGCGCGGCCGTGCCGATGCTCAAAGCTGCCCGGAATGGCGGCACCGTTGTTTCCGTGAGATTGCGAAACGTGGTCTCGTGGTGGAGCCGGTAGGGATCCGCTCCGGGTTCACCCTCCCTGGTCAAAAAATATCGGCGCGTGACTTCCATCCGGCCGTCGAGCACCGCCCGATAAACGACCTCGGTCGAAGTGGTCCGCACGACCTCGTAGGCCGTGTCCTGGCCCAAGCCGGGAAAATCACTCAGCGCGAGCATGGGCGCCTCGTGCATGTGATTGAAAACATACGGTTCAGGGCGATCCAGGACGGCGGGAAATTTCTTCAACGCCACCTCCCGGACAGCACCGCCGAAATTTGTCAGCCGCGCTTCGACAAAGTCGTTCCGCAGCGTCGTGATGGTCGCATTCGCCGCTTCGCGATTCACCTTCGCCAGGGCCGATGTTGGCACGGGCGCAGGAGCACCCCCGTTTTCGGGCGACACGGCAGGGTCCGCCACGGTGGCGGGCGACCCCGACGCCGGTCGCGCCGACGTAATGGGCGCATGGGGAACCGCCGGCTGGGTGGACGGCGCGGAGCGGGGCCCGAAAATCAGGATCGCGAACGCGCCGATCAGGAGAACCACCCCGATAGAAAAATTTCTTTTGTCCATTTCTACGAAATTGGAAGGAGCTAGTGAGAACGAAAACCCGCGAAAGACGAACGGCGCTGGGAGTTAACGCGCGACCCAATCACAGCGCAGCGATCGTCGCCGTGCCCTCGGACGCTCCGGGCTGCGCGCGGGAATGATGGGAACAGGATCGAAGCCGCCGGGATGCAATGGCGTGCACTTGAGCAGCCGCCGCAACGCCAGCCACGACCCGCGAAGCGCTCCGTGCACTTCAATGGCCTCGGCCGCATAGTGGGAACAACTGGGCGAGAACCGACATCCGCAGGCGCCGAGCGTGACCACCGGCAGCAACGGCGAGACCGTCCATTGGTAAACACGAATCACCGCCTTCAGGAGCAGCGCCGGCGCCCGCGTCAGCGCAGAACCACACCGGCCAGGCCGGTGCGAAATGTTGGCCGGATGCTGAATGGAGGACGTCACTTGGGTTGCGGAATAGTGGCCGTGGAAATCTGGCGGCACGCGTCGATGAATTTTTTCTGCAGTTCCGGCACCGGGGATTCGTTCACGGCCGCCCGGGCAATGAGGAGCAAATCACAGTCGCGGGGAAGTTGGGATTGGTGGTGGCGGTACACTTCGCGCAAGCGGCGCTTGGCGCGATTGCGGTGGGTTGCGCCTCCCACGGCAGCCTTCGACGCGATGACACAAACGCGGCTTGAATCGAGGACGCTCTCCGCATTTTCCGCGGTTTTGCGCCGTTTCCACCAGATCGTAAACGCGCGGCAATCAATCCGCCGGCCTTGTTCGCGCACCTCGCGAATGTCGCGCGCACGGCGCAGGTGTTGCTCCGGTGGGAAGCGCATGGCCGCGCGCGACGTCCATGGTTCTGCTGCGCAATCAAACAACCGTCAGCCGTTTACGCCCCTTGCGACGGCGCGATTTAATGACTTTGCGGCCGCCGGTCGTGGCCATGCGGGCGCGGTAACCAATCTTGCGGGCTCGTTTCTTGCGGTGCGGGCGGAATGTCGGCTTCATGTTGTTTCTAGAAAAAGAGGGTCAGAAGTGCCGCACGGTATGGAGGGTGTCAAGGAGGACTACCAGAGAGGAAGGCACGGCAACCAAGGACGACCGGCGACGGGCGGCGGACCCTCCGCTCGCCGCTGAAATTCGCAGCCAGGCCGCCGCGTGACCGCTGGCCCGTCTCCATTACGTTCATACACATTTTGCCTCATCGCACCAAATAGGGGCGAGCCGCCCATGGTCTTCGTCCCACGGGCGCTCCCGCCCTTGGCTAACCCGGAAAATTCACACCTACTATGATAGCATCCCGCACGCTGGGGCAGTTGCCGGAAGTGGCGCCGGTCTTTGACCGGCGTTCGCCAGTCGGAGACTGGCGCTACGGGCGAAAACGCGCGCACAGGGTGTGAAATTTCCCGGCTAACGATGTGTATAAAGATATCGTCCCGCCCATGTTCCAGGCCCCACCGGGCGTCGCCCCGTGAATGGTTTTCGGCGAAAAAGGATCGGCCCCCTCCACCCGTGCTTTCCCTTAATTCCATCACCACCCGGCCGCCTGGCCATCTTTGCGGCTCTCGCTGGCCCCGATAAGGGTCCGGTTCTGCGCGTCCCATTTGATCGCTTGATATCCGCCGAACCCGCCCAAGTCGGTGCGCAAATCGTGTCCGCGGCGCTTCAACTCCGCTTGCGTCGCCCACGGCACGCCGGACTCGAGATAGACGAATCCCCCCGTCTCCATGCGCGGCACGTTATAGTCGGTCGACCCGTCGTGCTGCCAGCGCGCGGCATCGCCCGCCTCCTGCACGTTCATCCCGAAATCGATGAGGTTCACCACAATCTGGACGTGCCCCTGCGGCTGCATCGCCCCGCCCATCAAGCCGAAGCTCAGAAACGGCTCACCGTCCTTCATGATGAACGCCGGAATTATGGTATGAAACGGCCGCTTGCCCGGGGCGTAGAGGTTCGCGTGGCCCGGCTCGAGCACGAACATTTCGCCGCGATCCTGAAACCCAAACCCGAGTCCAGGCACGACGACCCCGCTGCCCATTCCGCGGTAGTTGCTCTGGATCAGTGAAACCATGTTTCCGTCGCCGTCTGCGGTGGTGAGGTAAATCGTGTCACCCTCCTGCAACGCCGGGTTGCCCGCATCGTAGGTTTTCGCGGCGCGGCTGGGGTTGATCAATTTTCGCCGCTCGGCCGCATAGCTTTTGGCCAGCAGCCCGCGCAGCGGAATTTTGGCGAACTCGGGATCGGCATAAAATTTCGCCCGATCCTCGAACACGAGCTTCTTCGCCTCGATCATCACATGCAGCGCATCAGCCGAGTTGTAGCCCATGCTCCGGAGATCATAGCCTTCGAGGATCGTCAGCATCTGGAGCGCCGCGATCCCCTGTCCATTGGGGGGCAACTCGTACACGTCGTAACCGCGGTAATTGACCGACACGGGGTCGACCCAGTTGGAGGTGTGCTGCTGGAAGTCGACTTTCCGCAGCCAGCCGCCATTCGCCCTGAAAAACCGATCCATCGTCTCCGCGATCTCGCCGCGGTAAAACACGTCGCGCCCTTTTTGCGCGAGCGAGGTGTAGGTGTTCGCCAGATCGGGATTCTTGAAAATCTCCCCTTTGGCCGGAGCGCGGCCGGCCGGAGCATAAGTCGCCATGAACCCACCCGGCTGGCCGCCGAGCACGGCCACGCTGCGTCCCCAATAATAGGCGATCAGTTCGCTCACCGGAAAACCTTCGCGGGCGTAGCGTATCGCCGGTTCGAGTACACGCGCCATGGGCAGACGGCCGAATTTGCCGTGAAGCTCGAACCAGCCGTCCACCGCCCCCGGGACCGAAATCGGCAGCATGCCCATGGGCGGAATGGCGGTGAGTTTCAATTTCTCGAGCTCGGTTTTCAATTGCGCGAGACTCAACCCGCGGGGCGAGCGACCGGACGCATTCAGTCCGTGGAGCTTTTTCGTTTTCGCTTCATAGACGATGGCAAACAAGTCGCCGCCAATGCCGCATCCGACGGGCTCCATCAGCCCGAGGGCGGCGTTGGCCGCGATCGCGGCATCGACGGCGGAACCGCCGGCCTTCAGCACGTCGAGACCGACCTGCGTCGCGAGCGGCTGGCTGGTGCAGACCATGCCGTGTTGCGCAATGACTTCGGAACGGGTGGCAAATGAGCGCCCGGTGACTCGATCGATTTGTGCACTCATCATGAGGGGAAATAGCGCCGCGATCGTTAACGCGGCGACGCCGGGCGACGATTTCATGTCGCGAACCTTTGCCGCGCCCTCCGGGCAGGTCAACCCGCCCGCACAGATGTGCATCGGAAGGGCGACTTTCCTGTCGCCCCAGACCGGTCGATCGAACGCACGTCGGCGGCTGGAAAGCCGCCGCTCCGGGCAGAAAACCGCGGTTCCAGCGGAGGGTGTCACGATAGCGGATCGATGGGCGTCGGCTGTCCATGAAGGAAGGAGATAACGCGTGAAACATTCTCGCACTTTTCCGAGCATCCTCTATTCAACGAAACGTACGGTGGATCGCGCACTGATATCGCGGCCTGCCGTGCCGGGGTGGAGCTAGTTTCTTTAATCCGTTTTTCCCCGCTGTACGGACTCAACGTTAGTGCGAAATCACTGTATTATGAAAATCGCGTCGACTGGAGTTGGTTCATTTGCTCAACGCTGGCCGCGCCGCGCCCGGCTGTTCCTGGCGTTCGGAGCCGCCACCCTATGCGCCGGCAATGCGGCGGCCCAAAATTCCATCAGCCTGTACGCCGGGGCGACATTTACGCCTGGCACCACTGATGCGCCTGCCGGTCCGGCAACGCTGGCCAGGTTCATCAACCCGCACGGCGTGGCGCTCGACGCTGCGGGCAACCTTTATGTGGCCGACTCCGCCAACGGCACCGTCCGCAAGATCACGCCGGCGGGTGTTGTGAGCACAATCGCGAGCGGCCTCCTCTCGCCGGGTGGCGTTGCGGTCGACACCGCAGGCGTCGTTTACGTCACCGACACGGGTCACCATACGATCGTAAAGATCAGCGGTGTGACGGTGACGACCATCGCCGGCAGTTCCGGATTGATCGGCCATGTCAACAACGCGGCCGGCACCACGGCGCGGTTCAACAATCCGTCCGGAATCGCCGTCAACGGCGCTGGCACGATCGCCTACGTTGCCGATACGAGCAATCACGTCATCCGCCGTCTCGATCTCGCCGGGACGGTCGGAGTCACGACCATTGCCGGTACGGCCGTGGAGGGCGGATCCGGCACGCCTGGTTTGCTCAACGCGACACCAGGGACGGCGGCAAGATTCAACCAGCCGATCGCACTCGCGTTGAATGCCGCCGGCAACGTTCTCTACGTGGCAGATTTTGCCAACCATGCCATCCGCGCCGTGGACGTAGCCGCGCCGAATGGTGTCTCGACTTATGCGGGCCCCACCGCTGAGCCCGCCACCTTTGGTTCCTCGGATTCGCCGGCGCTGTTTCGACTGCCCTCGGGCGTCGCCGTCGATAATGCCGGCAATGTGTTCGTTGCCGATCAGGGCAACAATACGATCCGAAAGATCACGGCGCCCCAGACCGTCACCACGCTGGCGGGCTTGGCCAACTCGAGCGGCAACACCGATGGCATCGGCACCAATGCGCGATTCAATGGACCCTTCGGCATTGCCGCCAAAGCAGACGGCACGGTCATCTATATTTCCGACGGCCTGAATCACACCATCCGGCTTGGGAGCACGCCGATTGCACCGGCCATCACCACCCACCCCGTCAGCACATCAGCCCAGGTCGGCGGCTCGGCCTCGTTCACCGTCGTCGCGACCGGCAGCCCGACCCCGAGCTACCAGTGGAGGCTGAACAACAATCCAATCAGTGGCGCCACCAACGCGACCCTCACCATCAATCCGGTTTCGGTCGCCAACGCGGGCACCTACACGGTCCTGGTGGCCAATGCCGCCAACCCGACGGGCATCACCTCCAACGCCGCCACGCTCACCGTGACGGAGGTGCCTGTGTTCACGAACGCGACACCCACGTTCTTCTTCGCGGTCGGCGCGACCTCGAGCACGTTCACGCTCACGGCCAGCGGAAGTCCCGCCCCTCAGTTCAGCGTTATCAGCGGCTCGTTCCCGCCCTGGCTCGCGCTGGACAACACCACGGGTGTGATCGCGATCACCCCCGCCCAGGTGCTGCTGGGTGGCGTGCCGGCGAGCGCCGCCGGTCAATCCTTCCCGTTCCGCGTGCGCGCCAGCAATGGTGTCGGCACGGCGCCCGAGCAGGATTTCACGCTGACCGTGCAGAATGCGCCGGTGATCACCCTCCCTCCCGTATCGCACGCCGCCGGCATTGGCCAGACGACGACCTTCACGGTCGCTGCAACCGGCAATCCCGCCCCGACGAGTTACCAGTGGTATCGAATTCCGTTCGGCGGGTTCGCGAATGCGATCGTCAATGACTTCATTACCTACAACGGAGCGACGACGACTCAGCTGTCGATTTCGAACACCTCCCTTGCGATGAATGGCGACCAGTTTTACGTGGTGGTCGGAAATGGCATCGGGCAGACGACCAGTCCCACGGCGCTGTTGACCGTAAGCCAGCCGCCCACGCAGTTCCTGTCCGCCGCCAGCACGACCTTTGCGGCAAACCAGACGGGCACCTTCACGTTTGTGGCGAACGGCACTCCCACGCCGACCTACACCGTCGTAGCGGGTTCATTCCCCGCGTGGTTGACGCTGAGCAACAGCACGGGCGTGCTCTCGACCAACACCCTCATCCCCGCTGATCAGGCGGGGCTGCAACATCAGTTCACCGTCCGTGCGTTCAATGGCGGTACGGCGCTCGACCAGTTATTCACGCTCGTCGTCTCGGCCACACCGCTGGCGCCGGTGATTTCCGTCCAGCCTTCACCCCAGACTGTCGGATTGGGGCAGAACGCGACGTTCACCGTTGTTGCGTCAGGCACGCCGGCTCCGACTTACCAATGGCAGCGCTATCGGGTGGGCGACGCCGGATTTCTGGCGATTCCCGAGGGCGGCAACTACACTGGGACCAACACCCCCACGCTCACGATCACCGGAGTGACCTCGGGCATGGGCGGTGACCTTTATCAGGTCCTGGTTTCCAATCTGAACGGCTTCGTCCTCAGCAGTTCGACCGCGCTCAACATCACCCTCGGTTCGGTGTTCACGACGATTGCGGGACAAGCCGGCGTGCCCGGCGCAACGGACGGGACGGGGATCGCCGCGCATTTCCGCGTGCCGAACGGCATCGCGGTGGATACGGCCGGCAACACCTATGTCGCGGACGCTGGCAACCACATCATCCGGAAGATCACTTCCGGCGGTGCCGTCTCCACGCTGGCCGGTCTCGCCGGCGTCAGCGGCGCCACCGACGGACTCGGCTCCGCCGCCCGGTTCAATACGCCCAGCGGCGTCGCGGTTGACGCGACCGGCAATGTGTATGTCGCCGACTCGGGCAACCACATCATCCGCGCCATCACGCCGGGCGGCGCCGTCAGCACCATTGCCGGTGCGGCGCTCGTCCTCGGTTCGACCGATGGCGGCGTG
>JBBRCR010000032.1:0-31860 GCA_038204695.1 Opitutales bacterium
CGTCACGCCAAGGGCGCGGTTGACGGGAAGGGCGACTTTCCAGTCGCCCGAGACCGGTCGACCGAACGTACTTCGGCGGCTGGAAAGCCGCCGCTCCGGCAAATGCCGACGTGCTTGGCAGGAATTGTGGGGCAAGCGCAGCGCTAGCCACTATCCGCGCAAAAATATTCTTCGCCGATACATCCAGTACAGGATCAGCCACCCCACCAGCAACACGGCGCCGGTAGTCAACATCTGGGCGAACAGCGTGGCCGGGAAGAGCGCGAGCGCGAAGAGGCACGCGAGCAGCCGGGATTGCGACGCAAGGTGACAAGGGAAGCGAAGCGGCGCAGAAAGTGCGCCGGACGCCGGTTTACAGGAGGCGTTTTAACGCATCCCCAATCAGATCTGCGTGATCGTATCCTCGTCGGTGCTGCTCGTGCACGTGGGCAGGGTCGTCTGGCTTCCCGGCGCCAACGCGCTCGTGATGGAATCACGCAACTGCTGCCCAATCCGGAGCACGACGGTGCAGACTTTTTCGCGAACCACGCGGTCGTCGGAAGTCACGGGACATCCGCGCCGCTCGCCCTCGAGCCAGGTCTCGTCGGCGATGATTTTCCGGATTACGGGAATCTCGCGATGAACGACTGGATCAGGGGGCAACATGAGAGGGACGACGGTTGGTTGGTAAACGAATCATTGCCGGGCGTTCCCGCGCTCGACGGTAGGTATGTAACCAAGGAGAATTTGCAACATTGCATCTGAATTGCCCGATCCGGGCGTTGACGATGGCGGTAGTGACGTGGGCCATTCACCAGAGTAACGCATTCGTGGCGCACTCTTACAAACCTGCGGACCGCAGGCGATTGGCGCGTGCTTGCCGCCACTCCGGCGGGGTTAGACAGGGCTCGCTGCGGGACAAATCGCCGCCGTGAGCCAGTCGGAATACAGGTGAAGTGTGATGGCGGCTTGGCTCAGGTTCGGGCGCCGATCTTTGCGTCGATCGAATATTTGCCGCCCCCGGCGATCACCAGAGCGAGAAACGCGCCCAGATAAAGGAACGCAAGTTCGCCGTTGTTTGCGCCGGACAGCCTGTGCCCGTGCGCAAACCAGAAGGCCGTAGCCATGGTAACACCTGAAATGAGAGCGGAAACGCGCGTGAAGAGACCGAGTACGACCAACCCGGCACACACGAGCTCACCGAAAGTCGCCAGCGCGAGACTCGGTGTTTTCCCCAGTCCAAAAGGATCGAGGAATTTGTCGGCCATCCCGGAAAAATTCGCGAGCTTGCCCCACCCGTGGAGCCACAAAAGCGCCAATCCATACCAGACCCGGATAAAAAGCAGCGCGAGGTCTGCGCTGCGTGGAAGAAAGTTCAGGTGCAGAAATTTCATTGGCGGGAGGATGCTGACCTGGGGCGCAACCGCAACCCGCCATCTTCGTTGGCGGGCAGCACGCACCCGATTTCGGCGCCACTCCGTGCTCGCCAGCCGGCGAGTCGGGCGACTCACTTCGCCGCCATGCCCCGCACCCTCGTCTGGCTGACCAACGCGTTTCCGTTGTGGGTGGTCGCGTTCAGCGGTCTCGCGGTGTATCAGCCGGGCTTGTTCACCTGGTTCGCGGGCCCGTGGATTGTGTGGGGACTCGCGGTGATCATGCTCGGCATGGGACTCACCCTGACCATCGCGGATTTTCGCGGCGTGGTGCAGATGCCAAAGGCCGTGGCCCTCGGATTCGTGGCGCAGTTCACGATCATGCCGTTTCTCGGCTGGAGCATGGGCCGGCTGTTCGCGCTCGAAACACCGTTCGCCGTCGGGCTCATCCTCGTGGCCTGCTGCCCCGGCGGCACCGCGTCGAATGTCGTGACCTACCTCGCGCGCGGCAATGTCTGCCTCTCGGTGGTGATGACGATGTGCTCCACGTTTGCCGCGGTCGTGATGACACCCCTGCTGACGTCTCTTCTCGCGGGCACGCTCGTGCAGGTCGACGCGTGGGGACTTTTCGTGAGCACATTCCAGGTTGTCGTGCTTCCGGTGATACTGGGCGTCGTGGCCAATCGGATCGCGCCGCGGCTGGTCCAGCGCACCCAGCTCGCGTGGCCGCTCATGTCCGTGATCATCATCGCGATGATCTGCGCGAGCATCATCGGCGCAAGTTCGGCCGCGGTCCAGGCGGCCGCCCCGCGTTTGCTCGGCGCGGTGTTCGGCCTGCATGCCGGCGGATTTGCGCTGGGTTACATCGTGGCGCGCGTGCTGCGCTACGACGCCATCGTCTCGCGCACCCTCTCGATCGAAGTCGGGATGCAAAACTCCGGTCTGGGCGTCGTGCTCGCGCGCCGCCACTTCGCGGATCCGCTCACGGCGGTGCCCTGCGCGATTTCGAGCGTCTTCCACTCGGTCATTGGCAGCGTGCTGGCGGCATGGTGGCGATGGCGGGCTCGGCGGGACGTGCCACGTGGTGGCGTTCCGACGACCGTGATCCCAGGCATGAACAACAAGCCGGCCGTCACCAGTCGAACATAGGGGGAGCTGGCCCCAGGTCTGGGGCTTGTCGAGCGACCGCCCCTGAGGTCTCATCGCACCAGCATGAAACTCACCTCGCTCATGATCCACGCGGTGCTCGTCACGGCGGCGCCTGTTTCGCGGATTGGCGCCACCCCGCGGCCACCGAACGTCGTGCTCATCTTCGTCGACAATTTCGGCAGCGGCGATCTGGGCTGCTTCGGTTCGACGCTCCACCGGACACCGCACGTCGACCGGCTGGCGGCCGAAGGCATGAAGTTCACCAGCTTCTACGTCGCCAGTGGCGTCTGCACGCCCAGCCGCGCGGCCCTGATGACCGGCTGTTATCCGCGGCGCGTTAACCTTCATGTGAGCGGAACAAACGGCGCCGTCCTGCGACCCCTCGATCCGAAGGGCCTTCACCCCGACGAGACGACCATCGCGGAGGTGCTGAAAGCGGCCGGTTATGCGACCGGGATTTTCGGCAAATGGCATCTCGGCGATCAACCTCGGTTCCTGCCCACGCGGCAGGGCTTCGACACGTTTTTCGGGCTCCCTTACAGCGACGACATGACGAGGGCCAAATCGCCCGACACGTGGCCGGAGCTCCCGCTCATGCGCAACGAAGAGGTGTTGGAGGCGCCCTGCGATCGGAATCGCCTGGTGCAGCGCACGACCGCGGAGGTGATCGCGTTCATCGAACAGCATCGCAGTCGTCCATTCTTCGCGTACGTGCCCCACACAATGCCCGGCTCCACGCCAACGCCGTTTTCCAGTCCCGCCTTCCGCGGCCAATCGCGCAATGGTGATTACGGCGACAGCGTGGAGGAACTCGACTGGAGCACAGGCGAAATCGCCGCCGCCCTCGATCGGCTGGGGCTGCGCGAGAACACGCTCGTCATCTGGACCTCCGACAACGGCGCCGTCCGCCGCACCCCGCCGCAGGGCAGCAACGCGCCGTATCGAGGTTTTGCGTACGACACGAGCGAGGGGGCCATGCGCATCCCCTGCCTCATGCGCTGGCCCGGGAAAATTCCCGCTGGAAAAACGTGCCCGGAACTCGCCGCGACCGTCGACCTGCTGCCCACGCTCGCAAGGCTGGCGGGCGCGGCCCTGCCGGAGAAACCGATCGACGGGCATGACATCAGTTCGCTGATCTTCGGCGAACGCGGCGCGAAGTCGCCGTGGGATGCCGAAGGCTACGGCTTCTATGCATTGGAACAGTTACAGGCGGTTCGTGCCGGTCCGTGGAAGCTCTACCTCCCGCTGGAGCGAAAAATCGTCAACAACGCGCGCAAGACGGCCCGGGTTCGAGCGCAGCTTTTCAACGTCGTCGACGACGTCCACGAGGATCGAGAAATGTCCGCGCAACAACCGCAGGTGGTGCAGCGTTTGATGGCGATGGCAGAAAAAATCCGCGAGGAAATCGGCGACGGTGAACGGCCCGGCCGGGGCCAGCGTCCGGCGGGTCGGGTCGAAAATCCAAAGCCGCTCGTGCGGACGGCGAATTAGGAGCGATCACGTGCTGCAACCCACCGACGCGATTGCCCGGTGGCGGCGGGCGCCAGCGAGTGGATTAGAGTCGACCGTTCGTGTTTCATCCAATCGCTGGCGCTCGCCGCCACGTCGCCGTTACCCCGACATATTCACTTCCTTCAAATCGGCGCGGACCTGTTCGTAGGTGGTCGCATAAGCGAGAACGCGGGGATCGGGCTCGCGGCCCTGCACCCGGCACCACTCCTGGTACGCCGCCGGCCACCAATTCTCGTGCTGCGTGAGTCCCAGCGCACGGTAACTGTGCCAGTCGATCAACACGCGTGACCAACACGCGTCGCCATACGCGACCGCCGCTTTGGCATCACCCATCGCCTTGATGTACCAGTCGCGGCCGATCCGCGCATGGAGCACCTCGTCGGCCCAGTCGTAGTCCTGCACCAACGCGGCGAACGGATCACCCGACGCGACGCCCGTCTCCCATTCGAAGCGTTTCCCGGTCTTCGGCATCAGTCCCTGTTCGATAAAATAGAGGACCGCGTGTCGCTCGAGCGGCTTCAGCTGCGTGTTCAGCGCGAGCGACCACGTGAAATTCACCCGCACATGCTTGCGCCAGTCGATTCCGGCGCGAATGAACCCCACTTCCCCCATCATGGCATGACGCGCCTCGTCCCAGAGCTGCCGCGTCATGTCGACGGTGTATTCCCAGGGTTTGTCCTTCGTCTCGGCGATAATCGACGCCATCATCTCGGGCACATCGATTTCCCGGAGCCGCTTGTAATACATCATCAGCGTCTTCGGCGGCGGAGGAAACTGCGCGTCATAGAGAAACGCCTCCGCGTGCACGCCCATGTTGTACGGGTCGGGGAATCGCTCGTCGCGCCTCGGCCGCGGATCATAGCTGTACGGCTGGGCTGAATACAGCCGCGCCGGCAGCGCCGGTGTCGCCGCCACGGCTCCGTCGAGCCCGCCCGCGGCCGCCAGAAACTCCTCCAGCCGCCGGCTCCACGGGGAAAGCTCGCGCCGGCGTTCCGCGGTGAGCAGTTGGGCAACGGCCGTCGCGCCGTACTGGGCCATTTCGTCAACCTCGAGCAGCGCGAAGCGGCAGATGCGCACGCTCGGATGGTCGACCAGCTTGTTCGTACCGGCGATGTGCCGCTCCAGCGCCGCCTTCAGCGCCGGCACTGCCTGCTCGTAAAGGCCAACGAGCAAGGCGGGCGTATCCGGCGCCGCGAGGATTTCGTCGAAGAAGATCTCGAGGGCCGGATCCGGCACCTGGTCGAGCCCCAGCGGCGGTTCGCGCATCTCGGCCACGCGCTTGCGCCAGGCGGCGGCATGTTCGGCACAATAGTGCGCGTGCAGGCTGAAGGCCATCTTCAGCTCGTAAACGGGTTCTGCCGTGAGCCGCTTGATGAAGATCTCGTGCAGCCGGCGCAGCGCCCAGTGATGGCGCTTTAGCCGCGCGACGCAGTCATCGATCGAAAATCCGAGCCGCATGGCGTCGTCGAACGAGGTGATTCCGGCCGCCGGCGGCAAGTCGTGGAGGGGACGATAATCAGAGGCGTGCATGAGCGTGGTGGGTTTGAAAGGGTCTGCCGGTGGCGCAGGCGTCTATTGGGGCGCAACCGGCTTCGACGCAAACCGGCGGATCAGTTCGCCCGCCGCGCGGTCGCAGCTCCTGGCGACATCCTCGCCCGCGGCGTTGCAGTGAACGACTCGTCCGTGAGCAACGCGATCTCCCGCCGCGGGTTCCCGCGATGGCCGCGCAGGTGCAGCGCCACAAATTTCGCCCAGCCCGCGAGCGGCAGGTGCACCGTTCCAGCGGGACCGATTGCTTTCGGATTGTCCGCCGCCGCGAGTCCCGGATCCACCGGATCACGACTCGCGCCGCGATGCCCCCACGGTTGATCCACCTTGCCGCCCGTCCCCGGTGCACCGAATCCGGCTCCGCGGATCGCCAGCGGCTGAAAAATTCGTTCCAGCATCGATTCCTCCCAGGGCCGGCCGCTGAGCTTTTCCAGCGCCGCCCCGACGACCGTGTAACCGAGATTCGAGTACACGTGGACGCCCGGCGGATTCAGCGGCGCCGCCGTCAACGCCTCCGCGACCACCTTGCGGCGTTGTGCCAGGATCGGCTGCTGCGCCGCGGCCCGGCGCGCATCCGGTCCGCGACCGAGGTTGGCGGGAAACCCGCCGCGGTGCGCCAGGATCTGCCGGACCGTGACCTCCCGCCATCCCGGATGCATGTCCCCGACGACCTCCCCGAAAATTTCACCCAGGGTACTCTGCCATTTCAGTCTTCCCTCCTCCACGAAGGTCGCGGCCAGCGTGGCGGTCATCGCCTTCGTGCAGGAGCCAAGGTGAAAGTTGTGCGCCATCGTCACCGGGACGTCGCTGCCCCGTTTTCTGACGCCGGTCGCTCCACTCGCGACGATTTGATCTCCGTGCATCACCACCGCGGCACCCCCGGGGATCTTCGCGTCGGCAAACGCTTTCGCCAGAATCGTGCTCACGTCGGCGCGCTCCGCCGGGTCGACCGCGGCGGCCGCCCGTGGCGGGTTGGCGATCAGCACCGCGCAGGCGAACACAGCACAGCGCGAAATCCGGGCTGAAGTAATTAGCAGGCGTGACACGGCGCAGTGCGTTTTCGAGGGTAAGAGCGGGTTCAGCGAATCGCGCGGGCGCCCGGAACGACAAGCGAAAACGGCCGCGAGTGTTCGTGAATCCACTCGCTGGCGCTAATAGCACCACGGCGCTGATTTCAGTTCTCAGCGGACCGATTTGTGCCAGTCTCCCCTCCGCGTCGTTTCCCTGCAAAAAAAGTCCTCGCTCGATGAAAATCACTCTTGGGCTCGTTCTTCTCGCTTTCGCGCTCATCTCCCCGCCGCTCTCTGCCGCCCAGCCGGCGCAACTTCCGGCGCCCACCGAGAAGCGTGTGTACAAGGAGGTCGACGGCAAGAAACTCGAAATCTGGATCTGGAAGCCGGCCAGTTGGTCGGCGAGTGACCAGCGCAGTGCGATTGTCTTTTACCACGGCGGTGGCTGGCGCGGTGGCTCGCCCACGGCCTTTGCGCGGCAGTCCGCGAAGCTCGCCGAGCAGGGCATGGTGGCCTTCTCCGTCCAATACCGGCTCACCTCGCAAACGGGCGTCACCATCCAGGACTGCGTGAAGGACGCGCGCTCCGCCTTTCGCTGGGTCCGGGCACATGCCGGTGAACTCGGCATCGACCCGGCGAAAATCGCGGCCGGCGGCGGCTCGGCCGGTGGCCATCTCGCGGCGGCGCTTGTCACGCTCGACACCCTCAACGATCCGAAGGATGACACCAAAGTCAGCACGCGACCGGCGGCACTCGTTTTGTTCAACCCGGCGCTTCGTATGAGCGGACCCCGCGCTGAGGAGAGTGCCCGCACAAAGGGCGCCGGCGCGCTTTCGGCTGTCAACCCGTACGATCACGTCAAACGCGACCACCCACCCACGATCATTTTTCACGGCGAAACGGACACCACGGTGCCGATTCAGTCGGTGAGGGAATATGCGCAGAAAGTCGAAACACTCGGCGGCAGCTGCAGTGTGGTGGGCTTCGATGGCCAGGCTCACTCGTTTTTCAATCGCGAGCCATTCATCTGGGAAACCTTGAAGCAGGCGGAAACATTTCTCGTGAAACAGAAATTGCTGAAGCGGCCGCAGGCTTTCCGCTGGCCAGGGCGGCGTGCACCCGTTGGAAACATCCATGCCGGTTAACCACGCCCAGCTCGCGAAGCACCCGCTCGTCCGCTGGATCATCGTGGGCGGTATTTTCGGAGCGTTCGGCCTCGGGTTGCTGCATCTTTTCTTCGCCGTGCTCTTCTGGCCCTACTGGGTGGGCACGGCCCTCCAGGCCGAAATCTGCACGGCGCTACGCTACCTCGTGAACGACCGCTGGGTATTCGCCCAGCCCAAGCCGACCTGGCGGCGACTCTGGCACTACCACGTGGCGAACGCCGGCGGGTTTGCCGTCTGGTGGATCACCGCGAATCTGCTCCAGCGCAGCGGCGTGAATTACCTCCTCGCCGCAATTCTGGCGGCGGCCTGCTCCGCCGGCGTCAGCCTGCTTTCGAATTTCTTTTGGGTCTGGCGAAAACGCGCCGTGACCTCCACCACTTCCGCGAACTGAGTGGTTGCGCCGCCAACCGCCCTGCCTTTCGTCGTCATTCGATACGAAACGTCCACCCAAACCACGACCTTGCCACTGATGACCTCTCACAAATTTGTCGCCCTTGGCGCCGGCCCCGTGGCGCGTTTGTTGATCAAGTTCGCCCTGTTCAGCCTGTTCCTGATCACCGCCCGTTTTCCTCTGCAGGCGGCGGACACCGCAACGGCCGGCACGGGCACGATCGAAGGTCGGGTCCTCAACCAGCGCAGTGGCGATTACGTCGAAAACGCGCGTATCACTGTTGAGGGTACGTCGCTCGAGACGTTCACCGATTCGGACGGAAATTACCG
Organism: Opitutales bacterium; assembly: GCA_038204695.1. Classification (GTDB taxonomy): domain Bacteria; phylum Verrucomicrobiota; class Verrucomicrobiia; order Opitutales; family Opitutaceae; genus ER46. The sequence continues at coordinate 8,458 of JBBRCR010000032.1, forward strand.
CCTCAACCAAGTTCCGGCTGGCGCCGCCCGCGTAAAGGCATTCTTCACCGGCCTGCCGCCGCAAACCACGCCGGTCACGGTGGGCGGAGGCCAAACCGTGGAACATGACATCACGCTCGCCGCGGCGGTGGCGCCCGGCGCGGGCGATACCGCCGCGGGCGACACCGTGAAGCTCGCCGAATTCGTGGTCGGCGCCTCGCGCGAAATGGACGCCTCGGCGATCGCGATCAACGAGCAGCGGTTTGCCCCCAACATCAAGAATGTGGTTTCGACCGACGAATTTGGCCACGTCGCCGAGGGCAACGTCGGCGAGTTTCTGAAATTCCTGCCGGGCGTGACGGTCGAGTATGGTGGTGGTTACGCGCGCGGTATTTCCCTCAACGGCGTTCCGTCCGCGAACGTCCCCATCATGATTGATGGCTTCAATCTCGCCAGCACCGGCGGCGACAACAACACCGGTCGATCCGTGCAGGTCGACATGGCCTCCATCAATAATATCTCGCGGCTGGAGGTGTCCTTTTCGCCGACGCCTGAATCACCGGGGGCGGCGCTGGCCGGTTCGGTCAACATGGTGCCGCGCAGTTCATTTGAGCGCGCCCGGCCCGTGTTGAATGCGACCGTGGCGATGGTCATGCGGGACAACGCGCGCGATTTCCACAAGACGGCCGGACCCCGCGAGCACCCCACGCGAAAAGTCCACCCATCGCTCGATTTTTCCTATATCGCGCCGGTGAACAAAAAATTCGGCTTCACGCTGTCGGGCGGCACGGCCCGCCAATACACCGCCGAGGATTCCAACCAGAACACCTGGCGGGGCGGCACCGCGGCCACCAACGGCAATGCGTTTCCCCACACCACGCCCGAGCAGCCATACCTCTCCACGTACCTGGTCCGGGACGCGCCCAAGGACACCATTCGCCGTTCGTTCGGTTTCACGACGGATTACAAGCTCACCCGCGATGATCGGATTTCATTCTCGTTTCAGTTTTTCTCTTTCAACGCCGACACGACCAACCGGGCGCTGACCTTCAATGTGAACCGCGTTTTGCCCGGCAATTTCGGCCCGACCTTCACGCGCGGCGCCGTCGGCGCCGGTAACCTGCAACTCGCCGCGGGCGGGCGCGATCGGATCAACCGCACGTGGATGCCGACGCTCGTGTGGCGACACGACGGACGCGTGTGGAAATCCGAGACCGGACTCGGCCACTCGCAGGGCACCAATCGCGTCCGCGACATCGACAAGGGCTTTTTCAACAACACGGTGGCGCAGCGCAGCGATGTCACCGTGTCGTTCGAGGACGTTTCCTATCTGCGTCCCGGCCGTATCATCGTCACGGATGCAGCGGGCGCGCTGGTGGACCCGTACCATCTGGGCAGCTACGCGCTGGTGTCGTCGAACAGCATTCAGAACGACTCGCTCGATCTGAAGCGCAGCGCCTACGCCAATTTGCGCCGCAACTTCTATGGCCGGGTGCCCTTCACGTTGAAGGGCGGGGTCGATGTGCGGCAGTCGGCGCGGGATCTCCGGGGTGGCACGCGGCTCCATTCGTTTGTGGGTGCTGACGGGCGGCCGAGCACCAATCCCACGCTGGGTGATGATGCCGCCGCGCCGTACCTGGACCCCGGTTTTTCGCAGCGTATCCCGCCCTTCGGCCATCCGGCGGCGCAATGGACCAGCAATGAAAAGCTGTGGGCGCTTCAGCAGGAGCGGCCGAATTACTACACGACCAATCCGGACACGTGGTATCGGTCCGCGGTCAATCTTTCCAAGCACGCGGAGGAACTCGTCTCCGCCGCCTATCTGCGCGGTGACGTGCAGTTGCTGGATCGGCGGCTGAAGCTGGTGGGCGGATTGCGGGCCGAGCAGACCAACATCGAGGCCGAGGGTCCGCTCAATGATCCCACGCGGAACTTTCAACGCGATGCGTCCGGTCGCGTCATCCTCGGCAGCAATGGGCGGCCGCTGCTGATCGTGCCCACCACGAACGCGCTCGGTGTCTCGCAACTCACGCTCATCGATCGCGGGCTGCACGCGGAAAAGGAATACCTCCGGCTCTTCCCGAGCCTCAACGCGAGCTTCAACGCAAGGGAGAACCTGATTGCGCGGGCGGCCTATTACGAATCGGTCGGCCGCCCTGATTTCGACCAGTACGCCGGCGGCATCACGCTTCCGGATACGGAGAGCCCGCCCGCCACGGGCAATCGAATCACCGTGAACAACGTGGGCATCAAGGCGTGGCAGGCGCGCACGTTCAAGGTGAGGCTGGAGTATTATTTCGAGGGCGTGGGCCAGGTGTCGGTTGGCGCCTTCCGGCGGCAGTTCGAAAACTTTTTCGGCAGCACGGTGGTGCCGGCGTCGCCGGAGTTTCTCGCGCTGTACAGCCTGGATCCGGCGCTCTACGGCAACTACGACGTTTCCACCCAGCAGAACCTGACGAGCACCGTGCGGATGGAGGGTTTTGATTTCGACTACAAGCAGGCGCTCACCTTTCTGCCCTCGTGGGCGCGCGGCATCCAGGTGTTCGCCAACGCCAGTTCGCAGCGCGCGCTGGGCGACGAAAATGGAGACTTTGCCGGGTTTGTTCCTCGGAGCGCCAGCTGGGGAGTGAGCCTCACGCGGCCCAAATTCAATGTCCGGATGAACTGGAATTATCGCGGCCGACAGCGGGCGAATCAAATCGCGAGCAGCACCAGCATCGCCCCCGGGACGTTCAACTGGGAGGTGGAGCGGCTGTACCTGGATCTCGTGGGCGAATATTATTTCCGCCGGAAGCTCGCGGTTTTCGCCAGCCTGCGCAACGCGACGGGCGAGTACGACGATACGGAAACCTACGGCCCGAGCACGCCGACCTACGCCCGGCTCCGCCAGCGCACGGACATCGGCGCCCTCTTCACGATCGGCCTCAAGGGGAGCTTCTGAGCTGGATTCTGGGGACGCGCCCCTTGCCGCTCAATACGCGGTGTGGGGCGGCCGCAGAATCTGACCCAGCGTCCGGGCGGTGATTTGCAGGTCAAGCCAAACGGACCAGTGGGTGATGTAATAAACATCCCAATACACGCGACGGCGGAGCATGTCGGGTTCGATGATTTCCCCGCGAAACCCAAGGCTTTGGGCGAGACCCGTGATGCCGGGCTTCACCAGATGGCGCGTGCGGTAGCCGCGCGTTTGCCGGCGAAACTCCTCGTCCAGCAGCGCCATGTACGGACGCGGGCCCACGACGCTCATCTCGCCGCGGAGCACGTTGAGAAACTGGGGAAACTCATCGAGGCTGCGCCGGCGCATGAACTGGCCAAAGGGAAAGATCCTCGCGTCGCCGGCCTGCGCCTGGCGCGACTCCGCGGCCGGATTTTCGGGCTGCACATGCATCGAGCGGAATTTCAGCATCCGGAAAGGTCGCCCCCCCTGCCCGAGGCGCTCCCGCACGTGAAAGAGCGGCCCCGGCGCCTGCCCCCTTTGCCTCACCGCGACCCACGCGCACAGCGGCGGGAGCACAAGAAGCACCACTGGAATGGCGAGCAGGAGATCATAGGTCCGTTTGAGCAGCCGGTTCAGCGGGTCTTCCAGCGGCTCCTCCTGGAGTGTATAAAAATGCCGCCCTTCCTCGATGATCGGGACCACCGGATGCGTGTAGCGCTCGGCCAGATTGTTGTGAATCAGGAGCCGGCAGCCATGCTCCTGGCAGATGTCAATCACCGCCCGCGCCTCGGCATCCGTCGCGGGCAGTTCCAGCAGCACCACCTGGCCGACCGGCCGCTCCAGCAAAACCCGCGGCAGATCGGCCACCCCCCCAAGCAGCGGGACCGCCGGCGATGGCGCCGTTTCCGCCACATCATCGTCGGAAAGAAGTCCGATGGGATGGACGCCGAGCAGTTCCTTGTTCGCGATCCAGTCGTTGAGCTTCGCCAGCGTATGCACGCGGCCGATGAACACGGTGGGAAGATGATGGCCGCCGTGGAACATGAGCCGGGCAAGCATGCGGGGCAGGCTCAGGTTCATCAGCGTCAACCCCACCCAGCACCAGACGAGAAACGTGCCGAGAAACAAGCGGCTGATGCTGCGATCCAACGTCGCAAACATCATGGTGAACGTGAGCAGCGCCATCAACGCGACCTGCCGCGTCGCGAGCCCCGCCGCGTCACCGAAGTCGAGCACGTGAAATCGCGACGCGAGCTTCGCCAGATCGCGGGTGGAGAGCAGCAGGGCCGCCACGACGCAAAGAAAATAAGGGATGAGATTCACCTCCCGACTCAGTCGCACGATCGGCACGTAGCGCATGACGATCTCCGCATACACCCAGAAAAACACCCCCACGACGAGCGTGGTCCCCCCTGCATGGAGGTTCACGAGTCCGCGCGCCCGGGTGGTGATCATCGCGTCCCGGTATGCGCGACCCCGGTTCCCCGCGCAAGCGCGACGCACCGGACTTGAAACCAGTTAGCGGATACTTCATGGCGGCCAACCGCCGCTGCCGCTTCTACGCCGGGCTCGGCGCCCGCCGCCGCCGCACGGCCAGCAGGCCGTGCTTCGGCGCCAGGAAGAGGGTGAGCACAAAAACCAGCGCCTGCAGCAGGACGATGCAGGCCCCCGTCGCCGCATTGATGAAGAAGCTCACATACACGCCGGCCAGGCTGCAACTCACGGCACTCACCACCGCAATCGCGAGCATCCGGCCAAATCGATCCGTCAACAGATACCCGATACAGCCGGGGGTCACGAGCATCGCAATCACGAGGATGATGCCCACCGCCTTCAGCGACACCACGATGGTGACCGCGAGCAGCGACAACAGAACGTAGTTAATCGCCCCGGTGCGAAGCCCCAGGGTTCGCGCATGGCCGGGATCGAAACAAAACAGCAGCAGGTCCCGCCGCAGCGCCAGCACGATCGCGAGCGTCAGACCGGCCACGATCAGCGTCTCCCGCAAGTCACCCGCCTCCAGTCCGAGGATGTTGCCGAACAGGATGTGATCGAGATGCAGGTCGGATTTCACCTTCGTAAACAACACGAGTCCGACCGCGAAAAACCCGGTGAACACCACGCCCATGACGGTGTCCTCCTTCACGCGGCTGTTCGCCTTGATGTAGCCGGTCAACACCGCGCAAAGGAGCCCGGAGACAAACGCGCCGATGGCCAGTGGAGCGCCCACCGCATAGGCGATCACGATGCCCGGCAGCACCGCGTGCGAGATCGCATCGCCCATCAGCGACCAACCTTTCAGCACGAGAAAACACGACAGCACCGCGCACACCGCCGCCACGGCGGCGCCCACGATCATGGCGTCGACCATGAAGGGAAATTGGAAGGGTTCGAGCAGGCGATCCATGGGTCAGCTCTTGCCCGCCACGAGCGGCGTGCGTCGACGCGCGCGGGCCGCGAGGAGTCCGTGTTTCGGCGCCGCCACGAGCGCCACGACGAAGATGAAACTCTGCAGCGAGACGATGCAGCCGCCCGTGGAGCCGTCAAAGTAGTAACTGGCGTAAGCGCCGACGAGCGAGGTTGCCGCGCCCATTCCGACGGCCAACCCAATCATCCGGCTGAATCGGTCGGTGAGCAGATAGGCGGTCGCTCCGGGGGTGACCAGCATTGCCACGACGAGAATGGCGCCGACCGTCTGGAGGGCGGCCACCGCCGTGGCCGACAGCAGCGTGAGCAGCGTGAAATGAAGCAGTGTCGTGTTCAGCCCAAGAGCCCGCGCCTGGTTCGGATCGAAACAAAACAGCAGCAGGTCGCGCCACTTGAGTCCGAGGACCCCAAGCGTCACACCGGAAATAATCAGCACCTGTATGATATCCGAATCCGAAATCCCGAGAATGTTGCCGAATACGATCGAACGGAGATCCACCTGGCTCGGGAAAAGTGAGATCAGGAACAGGCCAAGGGCAAAGAAGGCCGTGAAGACGACCCCGATTATGGCGTCTTCGCGCAGCCGCGTCTTGGCCTTGACGAACCCCATGCCCACCGCGGCGAGCAATCCGGTCAGGAACGCGCCCGCCGCAAACGGCCAGCCAATATAGTACGCCACGGCCACCCCCGGCACGACCGAGTGCGAAAGCGCGTCCCCCATCAGCGACCAGCCGCGCAGCGTGATGAAACAGGAAAGGAATGCACAGACACCGCCAATCACGCCGCTGACGAGAATCGCCTTCAGCATGTAGTCGTACTGCAGTGGCGTGAGCAGGAACTCGATCATGGTCACGGGCTCCTGCGCGGGCCGCCGCAGCGTTTTCCATCCGAAAGGTATCCGATAAAACGAAACGCCCCCCCTGGTCGCCGAGCCAGGCGGCTACTTGTGCGCGGCATTCTCCTCGTCCTCCTGTTCGGCGCGCCGCGACACCTCCGCCTCGTGGCCCTTGCGCTGGCTGTATTCGAGGTGTCCTCCCTTTCCAAATACGAGCGGCCGCTCGTCGTCGGTGAGCACCGTGACCGCCCGGCCGTCGTGCCTTTGCACCGTCGACTCATCGAACCGGAAATGCCGCAGGACGCCGCCAAACGCCCGCAACAAGTTCTCCTCGGTGAATACGTCGATGGTGGGACCGGCCGCGAGCACGGTACGGTTGATCAAGACCGCATGATCGCAGAATTCAGGGACGGAACCGAGATTGTGCGTCGACACCAGCATGATGTGGCCGTCATCCCGCAGTTCGCGCAGCAGCGTAATGATGGCGGTTTCCGTATTCACATCCACTCCGGTGAACGGCTCGTCGAGCAGGATGATCCGGCCGCGTTGCGCCAGCGCCCGCGCCAGAAACACGCGCTTGCGCTGGCCCCCCGACAGTTCGCCGATCTGGCGTTCGCGAAACTCGAGCATGCCCACGCGACCGAGGCTCTCCTCCGCGATCCGGCGATCCTCCGCCCGGGGAATCCGCATGAAATTCATATAGCCGTACCGCCCCATCAAGACCACGTCCCATACACTGACCGGAAAACTCCAGTCCACCTCTTCCGCTTGCGGCACGTAAGCGATCACGTTGCGCTTCAGGGCCTGGGGAATCGATTCGCCAAACACCGTGACCGCGCCCGCCATGGGCTGGAGCAAACCCATGATCGCCTTGAACAGGGTCGACTTTCCGCTGCCGTTGACGCCCACCAGCGCGCAGATCGAGCCGGCGTGCAGCGAGAACGAGGCGTCGCGCAGCGCGACGTTGCCGTTTGGATACGCAACGGTGAGTTCCGCCACCTCGAGGTTCAGAGCCTTGGCCACGGAGGTCATCGGGACGAAAGCTGAAACCCTTTCACGATGGTGCGGGCGTTGTATTCCATGAGTTTCAAATACGTCGGCGCCGGCCCGTTCGCCGGGGTGAGCGAATCCACATACAGCACCCCGCCGTAACGGGCGCCCGCCTCGCGCGCGACCTGGCGGGCCGGCTTGTCACTGATCGTGCTTTCACTGAAGACGACCGGCACCTTGTTCCGGCGCACGCCGTCGATCACCTTCTGCACCTGCTGGGGCGTGCCCTGCTGGTCGGCGTTGACCGCCCACAGAAACAGCTCCTTCATCCCGAAATCCCGCGCCAGATAAGGAAACGCGCCCTCGCTCGTGACCAGCCACCGGCGATCCGCGGGAATCCTGGCCAGCTCCGTGCGGACGGTATGCTCGATGGCGGCGAACTTCGCACTGTAGGCGCGGGCATTCGCATCGTAAGTGGCGGCATTCGCCGGATCAATTTTCGAGAGCGCGCGCCGGATGTTCTCGACGTAAATCAGCGCGTTCTTCGGCGACATCCAGGCATGGGGGTTTGGCTTGCCCGTGTACGGACCTTCCTCGATGCCAATCGGCTCGACGCCTTCGCTGATCACCACGCTGGGGACCTGCCTGAGATTGCGGAAGAATCGCTCGAACCAACGCTCCAGATTGAGTCCGTTCCACAACACGAGATCGGCCCGCTGCGCCTTGACGATGTCCTGCGGCGTCGGTTCGTAACCATGAATCTCGGCCCCCGGCTTGGTGATCGATTCCACGACCGCGACATCGCCGGCGACATTCTGCGCCATGTCCTGAATGATCGTGAACGTCGTCACGATGCGCTTCTTCGCCGCCTGCACGGGCTGCGCCGCGGTAAGGAACGCCGACCCAACCAATGCGACCACGGCCCAGCGCGTCGGCGCAGACCTTTGTTTTCGCACGCTGGATCCGACCCCGGCCACGGTTCCGCTGCCCCGGTTTGAAAGTGCCGGCGGTAATGCGAGCGGGACGGCTCCCCGCCGCCGCCCCACGTCGTTCGGGCAAGTGAAGCCGGGAAGGAGGAAGCGACGCAGGTTCATGTCGGGAGCGATGCGGTCGAAAACTGGCGGGCTAGTTTGAATAGTCAAAATAAAAGTTTGATTTGTTCAAATCGCCGCGTTCGTATGCTCCAGCGATGGCCACGAGCACGGTCGAAAATTACCTCAAGCACGTCCTGTTGCTTTCGCAGGAAGCGGACGAGCTTGTTTCGATGGGCGCCCTGGCCGCCGCGCTCGACGTCGTTCCCGGTACGGTGACCACGATGATCAAGTCGCTCGCCGACGAGGGCCTGGTCGAGCACCAACCCCGCTACGGCGTCCGGCTGACGGGAGACGGCCGGCGCGTGGCGCTGAACGTGCTCCGCAAGCACCGGCTGGTGGAAACGTTTCTCGTGAATGTCCTGAAGATGGACTGGTCCAAGGTCCACGCCGAGGCCGAGCAACTGGAGCATGCCATCTCGGAGGAAGTCCTCGACCGGCTCGACGCGCTGCTCGGGCATCCGGAGACCGATCCGCATGGCGACCCGATTCCAACCCGCCAGGGCAAGATCAGCTCGCACGTCTATGCCACGCTGGCGACGTGCGTCGCGGATCGGCCGGTGCGGATCGTCCGGATTGTCGAACAGTCGCAGGAGTTTCTCCAGTTCGCCGAACAGCACGGGCTGCAACCGGGGGCGATAATGCGCGTGGCGGACCGCAATCTCACCGCCGGCATGGTGACCCTGAAGCGGGACGCCGGACGGCCCGTGGCGCTGGGCCTCACCGCCGCCGGAAAAATTCTCGTTGAAGCGCAAAAATGAAATGGGCGTATGCACTTGTCGCCACTTGGCCCGCGGGCGTCGAGGGGACGTCCCCGGCAAGTGGCGTCAAGTGCATACCCCGAAAATGAAATTCCCCCTTCCCTTGTTCCTTTGTGGCGGCCTCCTCGCCGGGTTCAGCCCGAAGGTTCGAGCCCAGCTCACGGAATCACCGCACACGGTCCAGCCGGGCAAGTTCCTCCTGGAAGTCGACGGCCTGCGGCTTTCTTTCGACCGGGCCGCTGGGGAGAAGTATCGCGGGCTCGCGGTCGCGTCCTCTCTCTTCACGACCGGCCTCACGCGCGCGGTCGACGTCCAGGTCGGGGCGGATGTGTTCCTGCGCCAGAGCTTTCACACGAGTGGCGGACGCGATGCGCAGTCGGGGGTTGGGGATCTTTCATTTCGGACGAAGTGGACCTTCTGGCAGGATGAAAACCTTGGCGCCGCGGCGGTGATCCCGTTTGTGCGACTGCCCACCAGCAGTAGTGGCGTGGGCACCGATGCCGTGGACGGCGGCTTCAGCCTGCCCTGGGAGCGGGCGCTCAGGGCGGGCGTGATGGCTGGCGCGATGCTGCACTGGCACATGCTCCGCAATGACGACGACAACGGCTACGACGCCGAGTGGTTGATAAGTGGATACATGCAGCGCAAGCTGGCGGCGGGTTGGGACGTTTATGGCGAGTGCGTCTTTGATGCCAACTCGGCCCGGGCGAGCAACTGGGCTGGGAAGGTCGCCGCCGGGGCGTTGTGGACGCTTTCGAGCCACCTCCAGTTCGACTACGAGTTGTTGCGCGGGTTGAACCGACGCGCGACGGATTGGACGCATATTTTCCGGGTGAACTGGCACTGGTGAGCTGGGGGGGGGCTGGATAGATCTCAGATTTCAAATCTCAGATTTCAAATCTCAGATCTCAAATCTCAGATCTTAAATCTCAGATCTTAAATCTCAAATTTCAGATCTCAGATCTTAAATCGCCGATTTTAAATTTCAGATCTCAAATCTCAGATCGCGGATTTACCGCCGGGATCACTGCGATGACTCGGGTGCAGCGGGTGATCCAGCGGCAGGTGCTGGGCCAGCAGTTGCTGGAAGTTGGCTGCGCCGGTTTCGCGGGACTTGCGTCTTTCGTACTCGGCGCGCGTTTTGTCGTTCAGGTGGCGCGGGCCGGTGATGTCGGAATTCTGCAGCGAGTCCGCCCACCCGCGAAGCTGGCGCGAACAGCACTCGGCGGTTTGTATGAGAGCTGAAATTTCAGATTTGAAATTTAAAAGATACGGGCGCCGCTGTGCCACGATCAGCATCGAGCGAACCTCCCCGGCCGAGCCCCGCGCGATATAAAGAAAAGCGAGCAGTTCGTTGGTCGTGCCGCGTTCAAAACCTTCGGCAATGTTGTTCGAGACCGAGAGCGCCGCACGCTCCAATTGGTCGCGAAAGCTCCGGCGCAGCCGCGGTGGCGCGCGGTCGATGAACTCGTCGGTGCGATCGTAGAGCTCAGCGGCCGCCTGCCAGACCGGCAGGTCCTCGAAACGTTGATACGTGGGCATGGTTGAATTGGGCCGCCGCGAACGTGTGGGTTCGTAGGTTTGAAAAATCAGAACTCGGCTGAATTTTTCACGGCGGGAAGCGTTTTAATAACTCAACAGAGGCAGTGATCGCACTCGTACTGCGCGCGGCGGAATGCCAGCACGAGCCGATCGACTACTCAAATCGCAGTATTCCTCCGGCCGAGAGAGCCGCCGCGTTTGCTGGGCCGCGAGTAGGGTTGGTGGTCCGCTTTGAGATCTGATATCTCAGATCTCAGATCTGATATCTCAGATATTTCAGATTTGAAATTTCCCATCGCACGCAGCCGGCCAGTTGACGTCACGCGGCCGTGTGAACGACGACGTCATCGAGCCGGCACGGCGCGCGGCCCACTCGCCACTCGCCGCTCGCCACTTGCGGCTTGCGGGAAACTCCCGCCGCGGGACACTTCGCCGCGTGTCGCTTCCGTTCGCGCGTTTTGTCTTCTTCGCCACCGCGGCGTTTTTCGCGGCGTTCTTCATCTGGCCCATTTTCCAGATTCTGAAAGGCGGGTTCATCGATGCGAACGGTGACCTGACGTTTGCCTACCTCGGCGCCCTGCTCACGGATCCGATTTATATCGGTGGCCTGCGCAACGCGTTCCTGCTCGCGTGTGCCGCCACCACGCTCGCCCTCGCGCTCGCGCTGCCGCTGGCCGTGGTCAGCGATCGCTTTCTCTTCCCTGGCAAAGGTCTCCTCGGCTCGCTCGTGCTCGTGCCGATGATCCTCCCGCCCTTTGTCGGCGCGATCGGCATCAAGCAGATCTTCGGACAATATGGCGCATTCAATGCCGTGCTCCATCATATCGGCTGGTTGCGCGCGGATGTGACGATCGACTGGTTCGCCGCGCATCCGTTTTGGGGCATCGCCGTGGTCGAAGCGCTCTCGCTGTATCCGATCATCTACCTCAACGCCGCCGCCGCACTCGCGAACATCGATCCTGCGATGGAGGAGGCGGCTCAGAATCTGGGATGCACGGGCGTGCGCCGGTTCTGGAAGATCACCTTGCCGCTCATTCGCCCGGGGCTCTTTGCGGGCGGCACGATCGTGTTCATCTGGGCGTTCACGGAGTTGGGCACGCCGCTCATTTTCGATTACGATCGGGTCACGAGTGTGCAGATTTATCATGGCTTAAAGGACATTGGAGCGAACCCGTTTCCATTCGCCCTGGTGGCCGTGATGCTCACCTGCTCAATCGCGATCTATGCGTTGAGCAAGGGCCTGTTTGGGCGCTCGCCTCCGGGCATGATGGCAAAAGCGACCGTGGCCGGCGGTCCCCGTTCCCTGCCCGCGGGACGCGCCTGGCTTTGCACGCTGTTGTTCGCCAGCGTCACGTTCATTGCCGTGCTGCCCCATGTGGGCGTGCTTCTCGTGGCATTCGCCGGCGACTGGTTCGGCACCGTCTTGCCACGAGACTATACACTCCGAAATTTCGCACTCGCGCTCGGCCACGACCTCACCGTACCGGCGATCGCCAACAGCCTCCGCTTCGCCAGCGTTTCGACGCTCGTTGATCTCGTCCTGGGCGTCGCGATCGCATACGTGGTCGTGCGCAGCAAAGTCGCTGGCCGCCAGGTGCTCGACTTTCTCGCCATGCTCCCGCTGGCCGTGCCAGGACTCGTGCTTGCCTTTGGCTACCTCGCCATGTCTCAGGACGGGAAATTTTTCTCCTTCCTCAATCCCGCCCGTGACCCGACCATTCTGCTGATCATCGCGTATTCCGTACGGCGATTGCCGTATGTCGTCCGCTCGGCCGCCGCCGGATTTCAGCAGACCAGCGAGACGCTCGAAGAAGCCGCGCAAAACATGGGGGCATCGCCCCTCAAGTCGGTGATCAAGATCACGCTGCCGCTCATCACGGCGAACCTGATCGCGGGCGGATTGCTGGCGTTTTCCTTCGCGATGCTCGAGGTGAGCGACTCGCTCATCCTCGCCCAAAAACAGGCATTTTACCCAATCACCAAAGCCATCATGGAACTCTTCCAACTGCTCGGCGATGGGACCTTCATCGCCAGCGCGCTGGGTGTTTGGGCGATGGCTTTTCTCGGAGTCACAATTCTGGGGCTGAGCCTCATCCTCGGCAAAAAACTCGGGGCGAGTTTCCGCATATGAAGAAGGTGTGCTCACCTTGGGCCGCACTCCATCTCACCTTCGGCGAGCAGAGACCATCGTGTCTGTCATTCGTTTCGCGTAGTGCCGAGTCACGGCCGGGCGAATCCGCTCGGAATCGAGCAAGGTCATTTGATGACGAAGGGACACCGGTCGGAGACCGGCGCCACGCCATTCCATTATACACAAGTCGCGCTGTCCATGGGCGGGACGCCCAGGCCACATCAAACCCACGGGCGGGACGCCCGCGCCAACTCGAACCATCGGGCGGGAAACCGGTGCCTGATTCAATTCGGTGTGCGGACCCTGCCCGGCGTGGCATGCGCGTCCCGCCCATGCTCTTCGTCCCACGTGCGTCCCGCCCGTGGCTGACGTTGTGTATAAAGATATCGCGCTACGTGCACGACATCGGGCTGCACGCGGGAGCGCGTTTCCTTTTCCGTGCGCGGTATCGCAAGAAAACCCGTGGTGCAACCTACCCTGGCAACCGATGTGGCACCTCGTCCTTGTTTCACTGATCTGGGCGTTTTCCTTTGGGTTGATCAAACGCCACCTCGTCGGCGTGGACAGCGCATTTGTAACGGCCGTGCGACTCGGCCTCGCGGTGCTCGTGTTTCTTCCGTTCCTGCGGCTCCGAGGGCTTGCATTGCGCACCGCACTCGGACTGGTCGCGATCGGCGCGTTGCAGTTCGGTCTGATGTACCTGGCCTATATTGAAAGCTTCCGTTTCCTACGCGCGTACGAGGCGGCCTTGTTTACCCTGACGACGCCGATCTTTGTCACGCTCCTCGCCGATGCACTCGAACGTACTCTGCGGCTGCAAGCGTTCCTCGCCGCGCTGCTCTCCGTCGCCGGTGCCGCCCTGGTCGTGGTTCGATCCAATCATCTCGAACTCACCTGGGTCGGACTCGCCCTCGTTCAACTCTCGAATCTCGCCTTCGCCGCCGGCCAGGTATTCTACCGCCGGTGGCGTCCGCCGAACACCGCGGTGTCCGATCGCGATGTATTCGGGTTGCTCTATTTGGGCGGATTCGCCGTCGCGCTCGTCGCGATGGCGGTGCGGGTAGACCTCACCGCGCTGGCGCTTTCCTCCACCCAGGTAATCACCCTGGCGTATCTCGGGGTGGTGGCATCGGGGCTCGGCTTTTTCCTTTGGAACGTCGGCGCCACGCGGGTCGGGGCCGGATCGCTCGCCGTGATGAACAACTTGAAGGTGCCTCTCGGCGTCGCGGTGTCGCTCCTTTTCTTTGGGGAGGAGGCCAGTCTGCCCTCACTCGCCGCGAGTATTGCCCTGATGGCAACGGCAACCTGGCTGGCGGGAAGTCCCGGGTCGCGACCTTCATCATAACCATTCAGGACTGGCACGTTGCTCGACTGTCGAATGCATCATCCGGCTTTCCGGCGGACAGTGGCCGATCGGAGACACGACGCTACTCCGAAAATCAGATGGCTAAATCGTCACCCGGCAGCGCGATAAAGCAATTTCTCACCCTTCCGGGTGATGGACAGAATTTGCGAAGTGAGCCAGATTCGGACCGCAAGGTCCTTACCTCCCCCTACCTGCCCCGAGAACACACCGTCGCTCTTCGGCCATCTATCTTGCTGTTGAGGGTCGTTCGTTTTCTCGATCAACCGAAACCCCCAAGCACCCCCGCAATAACCATGTATTCGCCTCAATTGATCCGAAGGTTCGTTCGTCGAATTACCACCGGCCTGGCTCTTCTTCCGCTCGTTTTCGGGACACTTTTAGCCCAATCGGCCAACACCGGCACCGTCACCGGCCGCGTATACGATGAGCGCACGGGCAACTCGCTCCAGGGTGCAATCGTCCGCGTCCCTGGCACGAGTGCCACCGACTTCACCACCACGGATGGCCGCTATTCGCTTTCGGTGGCGCCGGGAACGCAGACCATCGAGGTCGAGTATATTGGTTTGGATACGCTGCGGCAGACCGTGACGGTCACCGCCGGCAGTACGACAACCTTCAACGCCCCGCTCACGTCGGTCGTCTTCAAGTTGGACTCGTTTGTGGTGCAGGAATCTGTCCGCGGCCAGTCGCTCGCGATCAACATACAGAAGGTTGCCCCCGGCATCATCAACATCGTCTCGGAGGAGACCTTCGGCCAGATGGTCGACAGCAACATCGGCAATGCGCTCCAGCGGCTGCCCGGGCTCAGCGTGAACGAGAGCCAGGACGGTTCGGCGGGCACCATCAACATCCGCGGCATTGAGGGGGATTACAATTCCGTCCAAATCGACGGCAACCGGGCGCCCTCCCAAAGCGGAACCAGCCGCGGTTTCGACCCCCGACAGCTCGCCGCGGACGGTGTGACCAATATCGAGGTGATCAAGGCGCCGACGCCCGACCGCGATGGCGACGCCATCGGCGGCATCGTGAACATCGTCAGCCGCACCGCCTTCCAGCGCGAGGGTCGGACCTTCAAGCTTCGATTGGGCGGGGTCTACAGCGACCTGCCGAAGAAATGGGGCCACACGGCCAGCCTGCAATATTCCGACATCTTCAGCATCGCCGGCGGGCAGAAGAACCTCGGCATCAGCACCACCCTCAGCAGTTACCGGACGAATCGCTACTCGATCAATGCCGACATGGATTGGGAGCAGGTGGACGCGGAGCTTTATCCGGCAATGGGCCTGGACAGATACGGCGACTACCGGGTGTGGTTCTTCGAATCGACTCACTTCGAGCACGACACCCGGGTCACCGACACCCACGGCATCAGCGGCTCAATCGACTTCAAGATCGACGACCACAACTCGTTTTACGTCCGGCCGGTTTACAGCTACTACAAGCGCTCCGGGACGACGTTCGAGTCCGACATGGATATCGACACCCGCTACCAGGCCCAACCCGGCGGGCGCCGGACGTATGCGTACCTGACCCACGATACCGGTGCGGCCATCGGACAGGCGAGCCAGGGGTCGCGCGGCTGGATTGGGACCGATGACACGCGAGACAATGACCTGTATTCAGTGGCCTTTGGCGGCAAGCACGAGAAAGGCGACTCGCTCCTCACCTACGATTTCTTCTACTCGTACAGCAAGCTGGTGGTCAGCGCCGACAACGAGCTCGACCTGCTGATGAAGCCCACCAATCCCTATATTGAACAGGCGTACAAGATTAACAAAATCCACCAGGGTCTGGTGGACGTCTCGGTGACCAACGGAGTCGACATCACGGACCTGCGGCTGATGACGCTGGGCAATGTCATATTTTTTGACGAGACGAAAGAGGAAGACGTGTACAGCGCCAGGCTGGATTGGGAGAAGAAGTTTAACTTCGACCGCGGTGCCTTCACCTTCAAGACGGGCGCCAAGTGGCGCAGCAGCCGGCCCACCTACGATCGGAACCTGAACCGCTGGGCCACCGGGCCCGGCACGGTGTTCCCCTATAACCTGGTGGCAGATCCGACTGACGCATACCTGTTCGGCAAGCCGAAATATTTTAACGTCTATCCAAACCGGATTCCGGCCATCCTGGCCAGCCGTCCGGAACTTTTCACCTATCAGACGAATGCCTCAATCGAAGGCAGCAACATACGGGATTACGACGCCGAGGAGAGCACCAGCGCCGCCTATGTCATGGGGACGTACCGCTTCGGTGCCCATACGATCATCGGAGGTGTCCGGTATGAGGACAACGACTGGAAGAGCCAGAGAATCCGGGTGCCCTATATTGGCGGCGTTGCCACTCCCCAGAAGGAGGATCTTGGCAGCTCCTACGACTTCTGGCTGCCGGGGCTGCACCTGCGGCACGAACTCCGGAAGAATCTCATCATGCGCGAGGGCTTCAACCAGAGCTATGCCAAGCCCAAGCTTGGCCAGCTCACCCTCGGCCGGATCATCGCCACCAACGGCAATATCACCGATGGCAATCCGAAGCTCCAGCCGGCCACATCGGACAATTTCGACTGGCAGATTGAATACTATACCGCCAACAGCGGCCTCTATTCCGTCGGCGTTTTCTACAAGAACGTGAAGGACTTCTCCTTCCAGCAGGACAGCTTCTTTGCGGAGACTGATTCACAAGGGGAGCCCATCCTCATCCCCGGTGCGACCAGCGGTTTGCGCTATCGCCGGGTGGTCAATGGCGGGACGGCCAAGCAAGCAGGCGTCGAACTCATCGCCCGACAGCGGCTCACGATGTTGCCCGCCTTTTTCCGAAGCTTCACGGCCTCGGCCAGCGGCACCTTCACGGAAAGCAAGGCCACGTATCCGGGCCGTGAGGACCGCACCGATCTGACGCTGGCGGGATTCTCACCGTTCCTCTTCACCACGGCGCTCGAGTACGCTCACGGCAGGTTCTTTGCCCGCGTCGACTACCGCTATCGCGACGACTACGTCGAAGGCTTGGGCAGGGATCGGGCGAGCGACGAGTATTACGCGGCGGAGGAGCGGGTGGATGCGGAAGTGAGTTTCCAAATCCGCAAGGGCCTGAGCATCTTCGCCAGCGGCACCAACCTCACCAATCGGTGGCAGGTTTCCTACCAGGGCTATGGCCAGTTTGTGGAGGACGCCAGCCTCTCCGGCCGCAAGTACACGGTCGGCATGGAGTACAAGTTCTAAGCCCGGACGTTATGGCTTGATCATCTGGGCCCGGCGGGCGCTGCGCCCGCCGGGCCTGGCTGTATTTTTTGGTCCAATACACACGCCTGCAGTGACGTATTGCATCCGCATTTTGACGTAGCGGCGGGCATCGCTGACAGCCGTGCACCCCTATGAAACCAAACGATAGTTTCCCGGGCCGGGTGTCATTGTATGAAAACCTGTGCCGTTTGATTGCGTTGCGCGGTTTCTCCGACTGCCTGTTCACCAGTTCGCTCCACTACGTGTGGCGCAACTTCCGCGCGCGGGTCGATTATCGTTATCGCGCCGATTACATCGAAGGGCTGGACGCGTCGGCGATCGAGGACGAGTGGTTCGCCGCCGTGAGCAGGTCGATGCCGAGGTGGGCTAGCGGATTCGAAAGGGGCTCAGCCTTTTTGCCACCGGCACCAACCTCACCCACCGGCCCCCAAGTGTCCTGTACCGGCACGAAAGTATTTCCGGAGGACGTCAGCTATTCCGGCCGGAAATATACCTTCGGCGCGGAGTACCGATTCTAAACCGTAACCAGGCAGTTGAAATCGCGAGTGAACTGAATTGATCTCCTGAAACCCAACGATTGACCACCCGAACCCGGCCGAAGGGCACCTCTGCCGGACTCGTTTGTTTTTTTGCCCCGATACGCATGCCTGAACTGAATCACTTCAACCGCATTTCCGAAGTAGCGCGGGGCGTCCCCGCCCGCCGTTCGTTTGCTGGCAGCCGGCCCGGATGTTGGTCGCTGCGGCTCGGATTGGCGATGATGGCGGGGGGATTGATTTTCGCGCCGGCCCTTCACGCCCACGGCGACGACCAGCTTCTCATCGAGGCGTTGACCGAGGAACTCGCGAAGGCCCCGGAGGCCGACCTGTTCATCCGACGCGGCGAACTGTTTCGCCATCATCAGGAGTGGGCGAAGGCGGAAGCGGATTTTTCCGCTGCAGCACGGCTCGAACCGTCGCTCGTGGTCGTGGATTTTTTTCGAGCCCGCACTCTACTCGAGTCGGGGGCGTCGGCGAGTGCACTCCCGTTGATTGACCGCTATATTGCCAAAGAAAACAACGAGGCCGAAGGCTGGTTTCTTCGAGGTGAAGTAATGGCGGCGCTCGAAAAGCCAGCGGCGGGTGCGGAGGATTACGCCGAAGGGATCCGGCGGGCGCCGAATCCGCGCCCGGAACATTTTATCCGCCGGGCGAAGCTGATTTCCCGCGCCTCGCCGGGCAATCCCGTTCCCGTGCTGACGGCACTGGATGAAGGTATCACGCGACTCGGCCCGGTCATTTCGCTCGTCGAGTACGCCATCGCGCTCGAACTCGATCGCAAGGAGTACGCGCGTGCGCTCGAACGGATCGCGTTCGCCATGGAAAAGGCGCCGCGCCGTGAAACCTGGCTCGTCCGCCAAGGCGATGTGCTCATGAGCGCCGGCCGGAGCGCCGAAGCCATCGCGTCGTATCGGGCCGCCCTGGCGGCCATCGAGGAACTGCCCGACCGCTATCGCGAAACGGTGCCCATGGAAAAACTCGCCCGCGATGCCCGCCGCTCCCTCGAGCGGCTCTCTTCCAAGTAGCTCGCTGCGACTCAAATCCCCCCGTCTTCCCCTCTTCCCCTCTCCTGCGTCTTCCGCATCTTCCCATCTTCTGCGTCTTCCCCTCTTCCCATCTCCTGCGTCTTCCCATCTTCCGCGTCTTCCGCATCTTCCCCTCTTCCCCTCTTCCCCTCTTTCCATGAAATACATCCCCATCCCCGCCGCCACGCTGCGGCTTCTCGCGCTTGTCCCGCTCGCGGTCGGTCCGCTCTCCGCCCAGCAGGTTGTGCGCGGCCCTTATCTCCAGCAAGGCACGCCCAACAGCGTCGTCGTTCGCTGGCGGACTGATGTTCCCACCGACAGTGCCGTTAAGTTCGGGCTGAACGCCGGTCAACCGGACAAGGAAGCGAAGACAAAATGGAAGACCACCGAGCACGTCATGATTCTCGAGGGGCTCACGCCGTACACAAAATACCATTACGCGGTCGGCAACGCGGAGAAGGTACTCGTCAGCGACGAGCATATGCATTTCATCACGTCGCCGAAACACGGCACGCGGCAACCGATTCGCACGTGGGTCATCGGCGATGCCGGAACGGCGAGCGCGAAAGGCAACGAGGGGCTGCAGGCGAAGGTGCGCGATTCCTATTATAAGTTCACCGGTTCGCGTCCCACCGATCTGTGGCTGATGCTCGGCGACAACGCCTATAGCACCGGCACCGACGCGGAGCACCAGATTGCCGTGTTCGATATGTATCGTGACATCCTGAAGAAGTCCGTGGTCTGGCCGACGCTCGGGAATCACGATGCCGGCTCGGCCGCGTCGGTGACGCAATCGGGCGTGTACTACGACATTTTCACGCTACCGACGCTCGGTCAGGCCGGCGGACTGATGTCCGGCACCGAGGCGTATTACTCTTTCGACTACGGCAACATTCATTACATCTGCCTCGATTCCGAAGGCACCGATCGCTCGCCGGACGGTGCGATGCTCACGTGGTTGAAGAACGACCTGGCCTCGACGAAGCAGGACTGGATCATCACCTACTGGCATCATCCGCCGTACACCAAGGGTTCGCACGACTCGAACACCGAGTCGAAGCTGGTCGAGATGCGCACCAACGCGCTGCCGATCCTCGAGGCCGGCGGGGTTGACTTGTGCCTGACGGGACACAGCCACTCCTATGAACGCTCGTTCCTGCTCAACGGCCACTACGGCACGCAGAATACCCTCACGGCGAAAATGAAACTCGACGCCGGCGACGGCCGGCCGGACGGCAAGGGCGCGTACAAGAAAGCGACGCTCGGGCCCGGCGTGCATGAAGGAGCCGTCTACGTTGTCGCCGGCAGTACGGGCAAGGTCAGCGACAAGAACGAAAAATCCGCCGCGCGCGGGTTCCTTGATCATCCCGCGATGCTCGTGTCGCTGGCCCGGCTCGGCTCGATGGTGCTCGATGTCGACCACAACCGGCTCGACGCCACATTCCTCAGTGAAACCGGCGAGCGGCTCGATTATTTCACGATGATCAAGGGCACGGACAAGAAAGCCCCCAACTCGCGTTCGACGTCCACTTCGCCGGCGGCACTGCCGGTCGCGCGCACGCGCTGAGGCTGGAAAGATTGCGTCTTGATTGCAGTGACGATCGATGCGAGGGCTTCGCCGTGTGGCTCGCCGTTCGGCAAGCTCGAGATGTTTCCCCTTCCAGTAAAGTCATCGCATGAGGATCGCGCTGTTCATTCTTCTCGCCTGTCTTGCTCGCACCGCGCCAGTGAAGCTCATCTTCGACACCGACATCAGCGGTGATGTGGATGACGTGCTCGCGCTGGCGATGTGCCATACGCTCGCCGACCGCGGCGCCTGCGAATTGCTGGCGGTGACTATATCCAAGGTGAACCCACTCACCGGTCCGTTCACCGATGCCGTCAACACGTTCTATGGCCGGCCGGATTTGCCCCTTGGCATCACCCGGCAGGCGCAGGAGCGAACCAGCAAGTACCTGAAACTCGCCCTGGAGAAAGACGGCGAATCCCTCCGTTATCCGCATGATCTGCTGCGCAACGACGACGCCCCCGAAGCGGTTGCTCTGCTTCGTCAAACACTCGCTACCCAACCCGATCACTCGGTGAGCATCGTTTGCGTGGGCCTCGCCGTAAACATGGCGCGCCTGCTCGATAGTTCGCCCGACGCGCACAGTTCGCTGAGTGGCGTCGAACTCGTGCGTCGGAAAGTGAAGTTGCTCTCAATCATGGCGGGGTCGTTTCAGACCATCGCCCACGACAACCATTTTCTGGAAGCGAACGTGCGCAACGATGTCGCCAGCATGCAGATTCTCGCCCGGCGCTGGCCACAGGACGTGCCGGTAGTCTGGAGTGGTTACGAGATCGGTGTCGCCGCGCCCTTTCCGCACACCAGCATCGCGCATGATTTCGGCTACGTGCCGCATCATCCGGTGAGGGAAGCCTACCTCTTGCACAGCGGTCCCCTTCACGAGCGACCCACCTGGGATCTTTCGAGCGTGCTTTATGCGATTTTCCCCGACCGTGGTTATTTTGGCCTCGCGCCCGCCGGCCAGGTGACGGTGGCCGATGATGGCTTCACGCGCTTCGTGCCGGCAAAGTCGGGGCCGGCCCGCGATGCCTATTTGAAAATGACCGACGTGCAGGCCGCCCGAGTACGCGAAGCGCTCGTGCAATTCGTTGCGCAGCCACCCCGCCGTTCGCATTCTCGAGTGACCCATTGAGATCCGCGCATTACGGATTCCCGTAATAGGCAGGGCTCAGTTGTACCTGCTACGCTTGGGGTGATGGCAAACGTCCGCTCGGGAAAAGAGTGCTCCATGCGATCCGGCGCGGAAGCCCGCCCGGAGGCCGCTCCGGCAACGCCTGGCTGATGTTGCGCTGACCATTGAGCAGGCGGCTCACCGCACCGCCGTCCACCGAACCCCATTCTCGATGAACCCAAAGATCCCCATTGTCCTGTTGCCTGGCTGGCTGGCTCTCTGGATCGCGACAACTTCGTTGGCCCAAGGTGCAGCACCGCCCGTGCCTTCTCCAGCGGAGACGGAAAAGGCCATCGAACTGAGTCCCTTCAATGTGATTGAAAGTACCGATGGAGGCTATCTGGCGGAGAACACGCTGGCGGGAAGCCGGCTGAATACACGTCTGCGCGATACCGCAGGCTCCGTGTCGGTTTTCAACAAGGAGTTCATCGAGGACATCGGACTGACCAATATACGTGACTTGCTGGAATACACCGTCAACTCAGCGCTGGGCAGCAACGAGGAATCCGCCGAAAATCAGAACGCCTATGTCAACGGCGCGCATTTGTCCGGCGTCATAATCATGACGCGGGGATCGCGCGCGAGTCCCGGGTTGGATTATTTCAGGAGTATCACGCCAAGCGACCCCTACCGGGTTGCGCGGTACGAGGACAGTCGCGGGCCGAATGCCATTCTGTTTGGTATTGGCGGCGTCGGCGGCATGTTCAACCAATCCTCGCTCGAGGCGGAAACCAGCCGGAATCGGGCGCGGGCCAGATATGGCGTCGGTTCGTGGGATCGAAACCGGGTTGAAGTCGAGGCCAACAAGGTGCTGCTCAAGGAGCAACTCGCCGTTGCGATTGCGGCTGTCGATCAGCAAAATGCCGGGTGGCGGCAACACGATTTTCAGGACAAGCGTCGCGTTTATGGAACGGTGACCCTCCGCCCGGCACCAGAATTGACCGTCAAGCTGATGGGCGAAACCGGCCGCGACGTCAGTGCAGTCTTGCAGACGTTCACGGCGTCGGAGCAGGTGCTCGCATGGTACGACAACCGCCAGGCACGCGGCGTCTCGGCCGTGACCTTCGCTCCGGCCAGCCTGCAGCCAACCGCGGCGCTCCGCGCGGTGGGCGTGACGGGACTGAATGTCGCCGCCACGGGCCTGAATCATCGCTTTGTCTACCTCGAGAACGATGGCACGTTCTTCGATTCCCGCGGCTCGTACTTGACGGGGACCTACAACGATTCGACCGTGCGCGCCCCGGACGGCACGCCCGGTGTGACCGGATCGGTCCTTCGGCTCAACGAGCCGGCCTTCTTCCCGTATCATATCAATGCCTCTGGTCCGGGCATGTTTCGCGATCAGTCGCTGAGGAATTATACGGTATCCGCGGACTGGATGCCGACGAGGAACATCATCGGCACGGATTCGAGTCGAAGGGAAATCACCGGGAAAGTCGTCACGAACAACGATCTGATGATGCGCTATACACGGAAATTCAAAGGTCTGCCCGGGAGGGTCAGCTTTCAGATCAACATCACCAATCTGTTCGACCAGACGGATATCATTCCGATTCGGCTTTCGACCTCGGGAACGGCGCGCGATGGCTATGAGCTGCCGGGCGGCCGCGGCCGTGCCTACACGCGATTCGATTTGGTCGCGCCACGGGAAGTTCGCTTTACGACCACTTACTCGCTTTGAACAATCTTGACGCCGAACGGGCAGCACGCCCCGAGTTGCCGGGTGAATGCCATCCGCCGATTCCGCTGGCGTGCCGGATGTGAGGAACGGCCGGTTTCGGAAGTGTCTTCCTGGCCACGAATGA
>JBBRCR010000033.1:0-31089 GCA_038204695.1 Opitutales bacterium
ACTGCCTGTCGACTACGCTGCGTCAGCAACTGCGCCAACTGGCCCCCGGCCTGATGCCCCGGCCGGTGCTGGATAAGTTCGCCACCGTGCAGATGCTCGACGTGCGCGTGCCGACCACCGACGGCCGCGAACTATTGCTGGGGCGGCGCACCGAGCCGGACCGCGACGTCGCACTATTGCTCGACCAGCTGAATCTCGTCTTTCCCGCACAACCACCCCCACGCATTCGTTCCACCGGCCTCGTTTAGAAATGTGGGGCCGACTCTTGTAAAACTTGAGCGATGGATGAAGGACTTGCGTTTCTTGCCCCCTCCAGTGGCCGAAGTCGGGCTAACCGGTAACGCACTGACCCTTAAAGTGGAACCCCTCGGCCAGCCGGCGAGACCGACAACATCCCGGCGATCGCGTTAAAAATAAACCCTCCGAGCTACGGTCTCAACGACTCGGATCTGCTCGACTGCCTGCGAGGCTATTACGCGTCGGTGTCCTTCATCGACGATCAAGTGGGCAAGCTTTTGGGTGCGCTGGAGTGCGCGAACTCAAACAGCAAATGGAGCAGCTGAAGACAAAGGCGTGAGTGTCGGCATGTGGCTGAGAGCGGCAGCAAGTGGATTGAACCGCACGGGTCCACCGGTTGGCGCTCGCGGCTACGAACCACCGGTCAAGGCAAACCGCCGCCGAGCGCGGCGCGCTTCTTCTTCAGGATTGGCTCGAGGATGGACCATTCTTGTCGGCCGGCCAGGCGATGTGTCCAACCGCTGAATCGCGCCACCAGTTGATCGATGAGCCGGCTGGCCGTCGCACGGTCGTTGGCGGCAATCGCTCGATCGATTGCAGGCAAGTCTTCGGCTCGGCAACGGGCGAAATCGCGGGTGACCTCGAGTGAGGCGTTCAGGTCCGCGATAATCTGGGCCGGCGAAATATCGAGAGCCAGCCTGGGACGATACTCAGGATCAAAGCGCACACGTGACAGCAGATCCAACCCGGTCTGAGCCGATCCCCGGTCGGCTTCCGGGTTGTCCGTGCCCACGCCGGTGAGACGTTTGCCCTCCCAATTCTGGTAGCATGAGTGACAGCGAATGCGCTCGAGCGTGAGATAGGCCGGCAGGATGTTCGCGACGTTCCCGGGTCCGAAAACAAGGCCGATAAATTCCTTGAGCAGGTCATCGACACTGGCGGCGGGCTCCCACATGAGCCGACCGGCGACGTAATAATTAGCCGTGTTCGCCGCGGCGTGGACATTCCGTTCGACATTATGCCATGCGAGCTGTCGCGCCGACGTCGGAAGGCTCCTGAAATACTCGCCCAGACGCTCATGCAAATGCACGTGAAGCGACGGCCTGGTTTCGTGATCCGCACGATACCAAGTCCACACGGCCGGACGGTGGCCGGCTGCCACGATCGCACTCACGATGTCATCCTGATAGCTGCCGGGCAGGGTCGTCGCGGTCGCGATCACGACATCCCGGTCGAGAATCCCGGCGTTGATGAGATCCAGATCCGTCTCGTAGCCCGGCCAGCCGCCGCGCGCCCAGCCGGCGGGATTGTCTTTCGTCACATCGAAAAACCACAGGCTGAAGCTCGAGGTGAACTTCGGATCCACGGCCTTGAAGGCGCGGTGCAGTTCCATTTGCAGCTTCAGTGGCGTGCGGAAGTCACACCCATTGCGGCGGCAAACGCCGGGATCGCACCAATGGCCGATCAGGTGATCGATCCGACCGGCGTAATTACGAACATAATACTGCAGAATCTCCTCCTCCCAGCGCCGGCGCTGAACCGGGTCGTTGACGCAGAAATAGGCCAGTCTTTTCGGAATGGATGCCGTCGGGCCGGGCGGCTGGGTGACTTTGGGCGTCTCCATGACCGTATGGCCCCAGACGCGGAGAAAAAATTGCTGTCCATTTTCGTGGGCGCGATCGCACATGCGCAGGACTTTTGCCCGCCACTCGGCCCGCCCCAGCCCGAACAGCGGCTCGAGATAGTTGTCGTTGAACCGGTCGTGCGACTCGATCGCGTTGAACCCAAACGCGTCATACATGTCGACGTATCGCTCGAGGCGCTCCACCGGCCAGCTCTCGGTGTTGTGTCGGCGCGTGAGTTCGATCGGCATGCCCCAGACATTGAAAAGAGCGACCGAGCGCGTGTTGATCGCGGGGGAGGCGCTCACGTCCAGCGGGCGAATGCCCGCGTCGCGTCCTGTGATGGTCATTTCACGCATCAGCCGGTACGCGGCGTACTTGGCGCCGGAAAAGTCACGGCCGCCGAGAATCACCAGGGGCGACCTTGCGTCGCGGGCGACCACTTTCAGTTGATATGCATCCGGTCGCTCCGACGAAATTTCGACCGACTGCCCAAACCTGGCCGCCAACCGGTGTTCGGCGGTTCCGTCCACCACGATGATCGTGGTCGTCCGCGACGGTTCCTTGAATTCGTCTTCCGACGCGGTTGGCACCGGCACATCGGTCTGGGCGGCGATATAATCGGAGAGCTTTCGCGCGACCGCCGCGGAAAGCCGTTCGCCGCGCGGATAGATGATGACGCTCGCACTCGCGCGGCCCCGCGTGAGCGGAATGAGTTCGGCCGCGGCCGCGCCGGCGGCGACGAAACTGCTGGCCGCGATCCATGCGATGCGCCAGCGGCGCATGACGGTTTTCCGTGTCTTCATGAAAGTTGGGGGAACGGGGGGTCGGCACGGCGCCACCCGGCAGGTCGGTTTCGTGTGTTGTTGGTTGGGGACAAATCCGGCGGTTCTATCGCCGGAAAACGACACCCAATCGCGATGCGCGCACAAGCGCGGGCTTACGAACACCGTTTCGCCGGCGGCAATCTCTCGTTGGATTTCGTGGCTGACGCGGCGTTGCGCCGGGTCTTTATTCTGCTCCGGACTTCCCCGCGCCGCCTTCGCGGCCGCTCAGCGGGCGTCCACGCAGTTTGCAACGGCCCTTCCCCGCCCAAAGCCAGGCCGCAGTTCGCAAGCCAACCAACCGTGGAGAAGATTCGTATGCAGAAGCAAATTACCCGTGAGTCACCGCAAACGCCTTCGCGGCGCGATTTCCTCAGGACTTCGGCCGGACTCGCATCGCTGGCGGCACTTGATATCAGCCGGACCGCGTATGCCGCTGGAAGCGACCGGATTCGCGTCGGACTGATTGGCTGCGGGAATCGCGGCACCGCCGCTGCGATAAACGCGCTCGATGCCGATCCCGGCGTCCACCTGATGGCCATGGCTGACCTGTTTGGCGACCGGCTCGCGGCTGCGCTCGAAAAAATCAAGACGCATTGCCCCGAACGTACACGGGTTGACGCGGGGCATCAGTTCACGGGATTCGACGGTTACCGGCATGTGGTTGACTCGAGTGACGTCGTCCTGATCGCGTGTGCCTCGCGTTTTCATCCGTCGTACCTGCGCGCAGCCGTCGACGCCGGTAAGCACGTATTCGTGGAGAAACCACATGGCATCGATCCGGTAGGCGTGCGTGCGACGCAGGCGGCCGCAGATCTCGCGCGCACGAAAGGACTGGGCGTCGTCTCCGGACTGCACAATCGATTCGATGCCGGCGTGCGCGAGACGATTCAGCGCATTCGGTCACGCCCCGGCCCGATGGCGATTATCCTCTCGCGATTCCCGGCAGGACGAAACTCATCTCCGGAACATGAATACAGCGAGACTGACTGGGGTACCGACTCGATGGCGACAGTTCGCCGGCCGTCACGCGATCATTGCCTGGGCCATCGGAGCAGCCGGCGTGCTCGCGTCGGCCGCGACTCCAAAAACAGAAACGTACTCCTATCCCGGTCCGCCCGCACCGGACCCGAAGCCGCTGCAGGTGCTCTTGGTCACAGGGTGCGATTATCCCGGCCACAAGTGGCGCGAAACGACGCCCGTGCTGGCAGCCGCGCTGCGCGAAGATTCCCGCGCCGAGGTGCGGGTGGTTGAAGACGCGCACTTCCTCGATTCGGCCGCCGTCACCCGCTACGACGTCGTCGTCCTGCATTATATGAATTGGAAAACGCCGGGGCCAGGCGTCGCGGCGCAGGCAAGTCTGCAGCGCTTCGTTGAAAATGGCGGCGGACTGGTCCTGGTGCACTTCGCGGGGGGAGCCTGGCTGGAATGGCCACAGTTTGTCGCGCTCGCCGGCCGCGTGTGGAACCCCACCCTCCGGGGTCACGATCCGCGCGGACCCTTCCGGGTGGAAATCTCGCGGCCGGATCATCCGATCATGAAAGGTCTCAGCTCTTTTGATACAATCGACGAACTCTACACGTGCCTCGAGGGTACGGTGCCGATTGAAGTGCTGGCCACCGCGACATCGCGTGTGGACGGAAAAGATTACCCCATGGCCTTTGTATTCCAGTTTGGCAAAGGTCGCATTTTCCACTCGCCGCTCGGACATGACGTGAAGGCGTTCGGCCCGGCGACGCTCGAGTTATTTCGGCGCGGGACCGCGTGGGCGGCCGGATTTCCGCCAACGCCGCCCTAGCTAGAGCTGCGCTTGCCCCACAATTCCTGCCAAGCACGTCGGCATTCGCACCGGAGCGGCGGCTTTCCAGCCGCCGAAGTACGTTCGGTCGACCGGTCTCGGGCGACTGGAAAGTCGCCCTTCCCGTCAACCGCACCCTTGGCGTGACGCCATACGCGGTAGCGAATTTGTGGGGCAAGCGCCGCCCTAAAGAGCGCGCTCCCCGGTCAATGGCGCAACGTCAGTTTTCGGAGTACTCCCGGCGCCTGTGGCTGGCCGGTGTCAGCTGAATGCGTCGCGGCAAACGCCAGCGCCAGACTGTGCAGATTGTCCGCGGCACCATTTTCGGGCTCCCGGCGCTCCTCGATTGCACAGAGCAACTCACCCATCGCGCCTTTGAAGCCGCTGGTAAACCAGCTCCCCTCCAGCTTGGGGCGCGCGGTCCCGGCAGCGGTCTCTATTACGACAGATTGATCGGACAGACTGGGGCCGTAACTGCGCAACGTTCCGAGGCGACCGGCGATCACCGTGCGGTCTTCCTGCCCGAACTGCACGTGTCCGTTGAAGTCGAGCCGCACCTGTGCTCCGGCATAATCGATGGCCACGTGGGCCAGCATCGGCGGCTTCATGGCCTGAAACGGAGTTCGGCCAACAGAGGCCCAGACGCGCTCGGGCGTCCGGCCGCGCATCAGCCGCGCCGTCATATCAAACCAGTGAATACCGAAATCGAAAAGTACAAGATGATGCACCTCCTCGAAGATCGTCCCACTCGTCCACGTATGATCCCACTGCAACGTGAAATCCACACTCGCAACATCACCGATGACGCCACTGCGTACGGCCGCAGTCAGATAACTGAAATGAGGTGCCCAACGTCCGTTTTGGTTGACCGCCAGTTTGACCCCGCGCTCCGCCGCGCGCGCGACAAGGCGATTTCCGAGATCAAGATCGAGGACAAATGGTTTCTGGCTTAGAACGTGTTTGCGCGCGCGCAGAGCGGCCTCGATAACGTCGACGCGTTCGTGGGGATGCAGTGCCGCGTCGACCACCTCGATTTGATCCTCCCGCAATGCCTCGTGATAGTCGGTACAGACCCGGGCGGCCGGATAAAATTCGTCCCGACGCTTCTCCGCGCGCACTCGATCGCGGTCGCACAGGGTGACGACGTCCAGACCCATCTCGCGATAAGCCCTCAGATGATATTCCGAGATACCTCCGCACCCAATGAGTGCAATCTTCGGCCGGTAGTTCCGCGGGCTGGGGGGCAAATAATCAAGCGTGGGTGCGGTGACCACGGCGTTCTCCGGGATCGCGCTGAGTCCGTAGCCACTGCCGGGTTTCGACTCGCTCATGAGTTACTCCACGAGCGGCACCGTCTTGCGCCGTCTTGCGCTGAGCACGGCGGTGTCGACAATTTGTTGGCCAATCCGGGCGGTGGCGGGTGAAAGCGGACCGGTTATAGGCAGGCCCTCGTTGATACAGTGCGCAAAGTATTGCACCGCGTTTTGAAAGGGCGGTTGCAAGATATCCACGGGAATGTCCTCACCGCGCGCACTGGCGCGGGTTTGCACGCGAATGGTCGGCTCGTAATCGTACGAGCTAATCGTGCCGGCCTCGCCCTTGAGCACAAAACCGCACTTCGGCTGCGGCTGATGCGTCCACGGATCGGTGAACGTTCCCCACCTTGTCTCGAATTTCGAGAGCCCGCCCGCATAGCGGGCGATCGTGATACTGTGCTCGTCCACCTCCAGTCCGCGGGACGCATCTACGACTGCCGTCACTTCGAGCGGCTTTTTTTCCCCGTGGAACCACGTCCCGAGGGTCGTCCCGTAACCAAGGTAATCGAGGAGGGAGCCGCCGCCGTGCCGAGCCTGGTAGAACCAGCTCTTTCGCTTCATCGCGGGTGTGGGGGTGGTCTCGATCTTGTCTGCTGTGTGCCAAAGGGGGCCGCGATTGCCATCGTAATAATGAATCTCCCGGAGCCCGCCGATCCGTCCCTCGCGCAGCAGGCGATGCGCGGTCACGTGGCTGGCAACCCAGCGCAGCGGCCAGTTGATCGCGAGCAGCCGCCGCACCTTCTTCGCCGCGGCAATCATCCGGTCGGCCTCGCCTAACGTCGCGGCGAATGGTTTTTCGCAGAGAATATGAACACGATACGGCGCCACCAACTCGACATATTCCGCGTGCCGCGCGGTCGCCGGACAGAGAATGACGAAGTCGGGCTCGGTGGCCTCCAGGCAACGTCGTGGGTCGGTGAATACGCGCTCGCGAGGCAGCTGAAACCGGGCGATGGCGGACTCCATGCGTGCCGGCTGCTCATCACAGATTCCAGCTATTTCCACGCCCGGGTGCTCGTGGCAATTCCGCAGGAGATCGCCCATGTGCATATGGTCGAAGTTGAGTCCGACAACCTTGAGTTTTTTCATGGCGAGAAGATTCGGATTCAGCCGGTACGCCGACGAAAGCGGCCGCGCCCCGAAAGGATCCGTTGCAGCGCCGATTCCGTAACGCCCGCGGTCGGATGCTGCGACTCGAATCGGCTGCTATCGGACGGGAATGAGCGGGAACTCCTGCCGCGGCCACCGACCACAACCAAAAGAGGAGGAGTATTCTTCGCGAGCTTCGCGGCTTCGCGTGCGCTCCGGGTTGGGGATCGAGGGGTCAAGAATCAGCTTGGCTTTTCTTCTTTGGCTGCGGCTCCTCGCATGCGCGATGCGCGCGCACCGCGGTCTTGCAGTTGTCCGGCATAATTTCCAGCAGCACCGCCCGGAGCGCTTCGAAGGCCTGGCGCTGGCCGCGGAGGAACCACTGCCTCCGCCGCGACGCTCACCGGCCCTTCTGCAGCTTCGTCTTGGTCAGGGCCGGCAGGTTTGCGGTCTTGAGCCAGGCATCGGCGTCGTTCGGCGCCGTCGCGCGCCATTGCGCAAAAACCGCGGCCAGCGCGGCGTCGCGAGCCTCCGCATGCGTGAGCGTGCGCGCCCAGTCAGCCGCCGTGCGCGGATTCGTCTGCGCCAGCATGGGCGCAATGAACGCGGCCGCACGCACCTGCAAGTCGACGGGCAGCGCCCCGACGAACTTTCGCGTCGCGGCCTCGTCATTTAATAACCAATACGTCAGCGCACCATTCAGCGCCTCCGCACGCGTCTCGCCGGCGGGCAATTCACTCGCCCATTTCGCCGCCTCGGCGGGCGCATGTTGCGCCCACGCGGCCGAGATGCTGATCAACGCAAAATCGCGCGCCGACGAATTCGACAGCGATTGAGCCCAGGCGATCGCGCTGGTCGGGTTGCCCAGTGCCCTGATCCGCGCCACCTCCGCGGCAGCCGACATTTGGGCGGGGCCCACCTCCATCGCGGCGACGTACCGCGCCGCGGCCGTCGAATCTTTTTCGGCCCACACTTCGAGCGTCGTGTGCAACGCCAGGCGTTGCACATGCGGATCGGTAATCGTCTTGGTCCACGCGATTGCGTTCATAGGGTCGCGTCGCGCCAACGCGCGCGCCACCTCGGGCGTGGTGATGAGCGGAAGGGCGCCCGCGGGCATCGCCGAAACATAGCCGAACGCAGCATCGAAATCGGCCTCGAGCCACCGGCGCAACGCCGCGGCAGCCTGTCGATCACGCTCGGGCGGGGCGCGCAGCTTCAGCGCGTCGAGAAAGGCGGCACGGAAGTCAACGGGCTCCGCCAGTCTGGGTGCAGTCGGCGGCGATGGCTCCGCCGAGGTGGCCGGTCGGCGCGCGGTGTCGGACACCGCTGGGCCGGAGGGAGGCGTGCCCGGTGGAGGCGGGGACGATGCCACCGGAGGCGGTGCATCAGCCCGGGGACGGCAGCCGGGCAAGCTGACCGCGACGCCGACGACCGTCCATCCGACGATCCGCGGCAGCCAGCGATGACGGGCGGGAGCATTCACAGTGGCGGCAGTTCAAACGTGCAGGAAACGGGGTTGCGAAGGTTGCACCGCAAATCCTCGAACAGAGCGAGCGAGATCGCTGCGAGCGCGAGTGCTCGCCGCCTGGGAGTTGAACCGCGAATGGACGCCCATAAACGCGAATTCAATCGGATGCCTCACGGCATGTATGGGTCTGCGCGTCCATTCGCGGTTAATGGGGTTTGCCCAACGCGCCAAATCGCGATTGCGCAGCCATCCGCGTTGCCTAGCGTGCGCAAAACTCATGGCTTCGATTCGCGATCTCCTTGCCCCCACCGACACGTTTGCCCGCCGGCATCTGGGTGACAGCGCCACGGATACGGCGGCGATGCTCGCCGTGCTTGGCCATGGAACGGTGGATGGGCTCGTCGACGCCGCCGTGCCCGCGGCGATCCGCCGGGAAGGCCTTAATTTGCCAGCGGCCCTGGGCGAGAGCGCCGCGCTCGCGGAACTGCGCAGCATCGCCAGTGAGAACAAGGTGTTCCGCAGCTTCATCGGTCTTGGCTATTACGGCACGCACACGCCGCCGGTCATCCAGCGCAACATCCTCGAGAATCCCGGCTGGTACACGGCCTACACGCCCTATCAGGCCGAGATTTCGCAGGGGCGGCTGGAGGCCTTGCTCAATTTTCAGACCGTCATCACCGAGTTGTGCGGCCTCGAAATCGCGAATGCCTCGATGCTCGACGAAGGTACGGCGGCCGCGGAGGCGATGATGATGTGCCACCGACTGAAGGAAGGCGACGCGTCGACGCACCGCACGTTTTTCATTTCGGCGCAATGCCACCCGCAGACGATCGACATCGTGCAGACGCGGGCGAAACCGCTCGGCATCGAGGTCGTGGTGGGTGACCACCGGACGTTCACGCCCAGTGCGCACTGTTTCGGCGTGTTGGTCCAATATCCGGATACAACAGGCTCGGTGCACGATTTCGAACAATGCTTCGCGGCCGCCCACGCCGCGGGCGCCTACACGATTGTCGCGGCTGATTTGCTGGCCCTGACCGTTTTGCGCGCCCCGGGAGAATTTGGCGCCGACGTGGCGGTCGGCTCGGCGCAGCGATTCGGTGTGCCGATGGGATTTGGGGGCCCGCACGCGGGGTTTCTCGCGACCAAGGATGCGTTCAAACGGCAAATGCCGGGAAGACTCGTCGGCGTGTCGAAAGACGCTCAAGGCGATCCGGCCATGCGGCTGGCGCTGGGCACGCGCGAGCAACACATTCGGCGCGACAAGGCGACCTCCAACATCTGCACCGCCCAAGTGCTGCTCGCGGTGATGGCTTCGATGTACGCCGTGTATCACGGGCCGGAGGGGCTGAAACGAATCGCCCGGCGCGTGAAGCTGCTGACAGAAACACTCGCGGCCGGCCTTCGCCAAGCAGGAGCAAAAGTGAACGCCGAACCCGTGTTCGACACGCTGATCGTGAGCGGTGTGGCCGCAGCGCGCGTGCATGCGGCGGCGGAAGCCAGGAAATTCAACCTGCGTCGGGTCGACGAGTACACGGTCGGCATCTCGCTGGACGAAACCACCACGCTTGAAGAGGTGGGAACGCTGCTTTCGCTTTTCCGCAGCGACGAACAAAAGAAGATCGAGGAACTGACCATTGGTCGCAATGGCGATGCCGAGTCATGGGCCGCATTTGCCGCGCCTCACGCGCGGACGAGTGCGTTTCTGGAGCACGCCACATTCCGCCGCTATCACACGGAGCACGAAATGCTCCGCTATATCAAACGGCTCGAGATGAAGGATCTCTCGCTCGTGCACTCGATGATTTCCCTCGGCTCGTGCACGATGAAGCTCAATGCCACGAGTGAGATGTTCCCGGTGTCGTGGCCGCAGTTCAACCAGCTGCATCCGTTTGCGCCCGTGGAACAGGCACGCGGATACCAGAAACTGTTTCGCGATTTGGAAGCGTGGCTCGCGGAAATCACCGGCTTTGCGGCGATCTCGCTTCAGCCAAACGCAGGCTCGCAGGGGGAATACGCCGGATTGCTGGTGATTCGGGCGTTTCACAAAGCACGCGGGCAGGGTCATCGCAACGTCTGCCTGATTCCGACCAGCGCGCACGGCACGAATCCGGCGAGTGCCGCGATGGGCGGCTACCGCGTCGTGCCGGTGGCGTGCGACGCGAACGGCAACATCGACGTCGGCGATCTGCGCGCAAAGGCGGAGCAGCACGCGGATAAACTCGCGGCGTTGATGGTCACATATCCGTCCACCCACGGCGTATTCGAACCGGGCATCAAGGAAATCTGCGCCATCACCCACCAGCATGGCGGGCAGGTTTACATGGATGGCGCGAACATGAATGCGCAGGTGGGGCTCACCTCTCCGGGCCACATCGGCGCCGACGTCTGTCACCTGAACCTGCACAAGACCTTTTGCATCCCGCACGGCGGCGGCGGTCCCGGCATGGGCCCCATCGGCGTCGCGCAACACCTCGCGCAATTTCTGCCGGGCCATGTCTTCGCGACCGTATCCAGTTTCCAAGGTGAAACCAGAAATCAGAACCTCAGGACCGACGGCGCGAAGCTCGGCGCCGTCAGTGCCGCGCCGCATGGCTCGGCGTCCATCCTGGTGATTTCCTGGATGTATATTCGCATGATGGGCCCGGCGGAACTCACGCTCGCCACGAAGAGTGCGATTCTCAACGCGAACTACGTGGCCAAACGTCTCGAGCGTTTTTTCCCGGTGTTGTACCGCGGCCATGCCGGTTTGATCGCGCACGAATGCATCGTCGATTTTCGCGCGTGGAAGAAACACGGACTCGAGGTCGAGGATGCGGCGAAGCGGCTGATCGATTACGGATATCACGCGCCCACCATGTCGTTTCCGGTTCCCGGCACGCTGATGATCGAGCCGACCGAGAGTGAATCAAAGGCCGAGCTCGACCGCTTTTGCGATGCGATGATTTCGATCCACGGCGAAATGCAGGCGGTCGCCAACGGCGAATCGGACCGGGCGAACAACCCGCTGAAACACGCACCGCACACGGCGAAGGTCGTATGTGCGGATGAGTGGGCTCATCCTTATTCGCGGGAAACAGCGGCGTTTCCCGATCGATTCACCCGCGCGAGCAAGTTCTGGCCCAGCGTTGGCCGGGTGGACAACGTCTACGGTGATCGCAACCTGGTGTGCTCGTGCGCGGGGATGGAAGCGTATTCGGAAGCCACGTAAGCGGCGCAGTGGTTCGTGGCTGCGAGCGCCAGCGAGTGGATGGCTGCGGAGGGGCGACTTTCCAGTCGCCCGAGACCGGTCGGCCGAAGGTAATGCGGCGGCTGGAAAGCCGCCGGTCCGGCGGAGAAGCCCCCGATATGGCCGGCACAGCGGCTCCCGCTGATCGCCATGCCATCGGCGACTTGCTCGATGCGATGGGCTGATGGATGTTTCCGGACACATATGGCCTTCCAATTTTCTGCGCACTTGAAGTGCCCCACGTTGCACCGGTTTCAAAAAGCTTGCGCGTCTTCGTCCGTTCCCCGGCTCGGCCTCGCCGCAGGCCTGTTCGCGCTGGCAACGCTGCGGGCCGACGAAGGCCTGTGGCTCTACACGGCCCCGCCGCGCGAGCAGATCAAGGCAAAGTATGGCTTTGAGCTGACCGCCCCGTGGCTCGATCACCTGATGAAATCGTCCGTCCGCTTCAACAGCGGCGGCTCCGGCTCTTTTGTTTCCGCCGACGGACTCGTGATTACGAACCATCACGTCGGGGCCGACGATCTCCAGAAACTGAGCGACGAGAAGAACAATTATCTGCGCAACGGATTTTACGCGCGAACGCCGGCGGAGGAAATGAAGTGCGTCGATCTGGAGCTGAACGTCCTGCAATCGATCGAGGACGTCACCGCCCGCGTGAACGCCGGCGTGCCGGCCGGCATCACCAGCGAGACCGCGGCCCTGGCGCGCCGGAAAATCATCGCGGCAATCGAGCAGGAATCGCTGGCCAAAACCGGACTGCGCAGCGACGTCGTCACGCTTCACCAGGGTGGCGCGTACCATCTTTATTGTTACAAGAAATACACCGACGTCCGGCTCGTGTTCGCTCCCGAGGAGCAAATCGCGTTTTTCGGGGGTGATCCGGACAATTTCGAGTACCCGCGGTACGACCTCGATATCTGCCTGTTCCGCGTGTACGAGAACGGCCGGCCCGCGACGATCCCTCATTACATCACGTGGTCGAAAACGGGCACGCGCGACGGCGAACTCACTTTCGTCTCGGGTCACCCCGGCCGCACGAACCGGCAGTACACGATGGCCGAACTCGAGCTGCTGCGCGACGTACAGTATCCGTACATCGTGCCGCGGATCAAACGGCTGGAGGTGGCACTGCAAAATTGGAGCGAACGCAGCGCCGAAAATGCGCGCCGGGCGAAAGAGGAACTGTCCAATATTCAGAATGCGCGCAAAGTGTACGACGGGCACCAGAACGGTTTGTATTCTCCCTCGATCATGGGCCCGAAGGCCGCGCAGGAGAAAGCGCTGCGGCAGAAGATGGCCGGAGGAACGGACGGGGCCGCCGTTCGCGCGGCTTACGATCGCATCGCGGAAACCGTGCGCGCGCAGGCCAGGATCTACCTGAAATATACGCTGCTCGAGGCCGGGCACGGCTTCTCGAGTGACTCGTTCACGCTCGGGCGGAACTTGCTGCGGGCAGCCGAGGAGCGGCCGAAACCAAATGGCGAGCGCCTGAAGGAATTTGGCGACGCGCGGCGGGAATCGTTCGAGCTGACGCTGTTCTCCGACAAGCCGATCTACTCCGACCTGGAGTTGCTCAAGCTGACGGATGCGCTGATCCTGCTGGCGGAAAACGTCGGCTATGAGGATCCCCTGGTTCAGAAGGTTCTCGCAAACAAGTCGCCCCGCGCGCGTGCCGACGAACTCATCCACGGTACCAAGGTGCGCGACGTGGCCTTCCGGCGGAAATTCTACGCAGGCGGCGCCGCGGCCGTGAAATCGGCGAATGATCCAATGATCGAGCTGGCGCGGATCATCGACCGCGAAGCCCGCGCGCTGCGCCAGCAATGGGAAGCCGCGCAAGAAACGAAGCAGCAGGCGCACGCGCTGATCGCGAAAGTGCGGTTTGCGATCGAGGGATCGACGAGCGCGCCCGATGCGACGTTCACGTTGCGGCTCAGCTATGGTCCGGTGAAAGGCTACGCAGAAGACGGAAAACAGATTCCTCCCTATACGGATTTCGCGGGCCTCTACAACCGTAACGCAGCCCACCAGAACCGGGAGCCCTTCGATCTGCCGCCACGATGGACCGCGAAAAAACCGTCGCTCAACCTGAAGACGCCGCTGAATTTCGTCAGCACCGCGGATACCATCGGAGGGAACAGCGGCAGCCCGGTCGTGAACACCGCCGGTGAGTTCGTCGGGATTATTTTCGATGGCAACATCCAGAGCCTCGTCCTGGATTTCGCATATGACGAGGTGCAGGCGCGCTCGATCAGCGTGGATTGCCGTGGAATCATCGAAGCCCTGCGCGAGGTCTACGGAGTCGACGCGCTCGTAAGCGAAATGCTCAACGGCAAGCGATCCTGACGAACGAGGCGGAGCATCCAATCGCGCCGGCGGATGGCGAGGTCCACGGCGCCGACCCGGCGACCCCGCTGATCCGCGAAAGCCCTCGCGCCGCAGGCGTATGGCCCATCACTTGCCGAGTTTGCGCAAACCCTTGTTTACCTTTTCCACGTCGCACCCGTCGGGCTCGTACTCCGGCCCCAGCCAATCGAGCCATTCGTGTCCAAGATCGGTATTCGGTTCCTTGATGCACGCGAGCATGTCGTGGAACGCCTCGACGCCTCCGCAATCCTCCGGCGGACCGGCGCGCTCGCCGCCGTTGCAAAGGGGATAATGCACGCCTTTCTCCACCAGGGCGCTCTTCTCGACCTTGATGTCGACCTGCCAGCCCTCGCCGAAGTGGTAACCGTAGGTGAAACGTTCCCGGTGTTCCAGGTCGAGGTCGGCCAGGGTGACGTCCCGATCGTCCTCGACGGTGAGTTCGTCGCGTTTGACCGGATTGCCGAACCGCAGGTCTTCGAGCGTGAACGTGTGCGTCTGGTAATCGAACCAGTCGAAAAGGATCTGAATGCTGTCATGCAACCGCGAGAGCCACATCGATTCGCGCACCAGCAAGCGCCGCCAGATCCGCGGCTGACAGCCGACGACATGCATTCGCAACGTGTACACCCGCTCCGGCCGCTTCTTGATTTTGGAGCCTTTGCCTTCGTGCAGCGAAATCATGGACCCACCACGAGAACGCACCCACGCTCAATCGGCAAGCGGGAGGTTTGCCGCCCGAACGCACGGGGCGCATCTCCGAGTTGAACACAACTCTCCGAGTTGTCGGTGGCGGAGTTCTGAAGTGGCCTGGGCGTCCCGCCCAATCTTGCTACACGTCATGTAATTCACGGGCGTCCCGCCCGTGCCACTCACGCGGCCAACCGGCAGATGCGCCCGAACGCACGCCTTGGCGACCACCGGGGGTTCCCGGTGCTCAGAATCGATACGACGCCGTTACGCCGAACTGCCGCGGGTCGGCGCGGGTCTCGTAGCGTGCGGGGATGTAGTCGGGATCCTCGTTGCCAAAGAAGTACACGCGCTTGTCGTACGCGCGGTCGAACAGGTTGCGGCCCCAGAGGGTGAATGACCACTCGTGCCAGGCGTAGCCAAGGCTGCCGTTGACCACGTTGAAAGCGCGCCGCGCCTCGTCGTGGTTGTTGGAATCGAACTGGCGGGCGCGGCCCACAAGTTCCAGCTGGCCAAACAAGCCCGCGGCGGCCCGGTACCGCGTTCCCACGCTGTAGCCATACGGCGGCGTATTGGCGAGTCGGCGGCCGCCGCCGCGGTTGCCGTTGGCGAGTTCGAACGGGTCGAGCCGCGAATCCATGAGCGCCAGCGAACCGTGCACCGACCACGCGGGCGTGAGCACCACCGCCGCCGATGCTTCCATACCGGACACGCGCGAACCAGCCGCATTGTCGGTGAAGAAACGGTAGCTGCCACCGAAGCCCGCGGAATCGCGCACCTGCGCGTTGCGCCGGTACAACTGAAACACGGTGAATTCACCCGACAGCCGCTGTTCCCACCAGTTTCCGCGCAAGCCCGCCTCGCCGTTCCACAGATATTCCGTGTCGTAGGTGAGCGGGTCGAAAGGCGGGCTGATGCGCGCGTCGATATTGATGCCGCCGGCTTTGTATCCACGAGTCAGTGACGCAAAAGCGAGGTGCCGCGGGCTGAGTTCGTGCTCCAGCGTGATTTTTCCGCCCAGCATCGTGTCCTGGAAGCCCGGCTGAAAGGTCACCACGGGATCAAAGGTGTTCCGGGTCTTGCGAAACCGCGTGCGTGTGCCGTCCCCTTCCAACTCAACCCGCTCCACGCGTAGCCCGACGACGAGCCGGGTGCGGGCGCTCACATCATGTGCGACCTGACCGAAGGCGGCGCCGTTGCGCCCGTCGTAGTTCGTTTGCAGCCCGCGGAGATTGCCTGGATCCTCGTTCGTGTATCGGCCGGCTTCGGCGACCCGCCCAAAATAGGCGCCGAGCGTCCAGCGATCCACCCATCCCAGCGCCCCCCGAAGGAGCGTGGAGTCGAGTCGCAGTTCCTGACCAAAGGCCGAACGGTCCCGGCGGAGGTCACTGAATCCGTGGTAAGAGGCCGCTGTCCAATCGTCGTCGTAGCTGTAGGCCGAGTCCACCTCGCTGACACTGGTCACCGTGGAGAAGCGCACCCCCGTGAACCCCGTGTAGGTGCCGCGCAAACTTCCGGCCATGGATTCCTGTCGATCACGACCCGGCTGATCGCTGAACGTCCGGCGGCCGTTGTTGTCGAGCGCGAACTCATCATAGCCGTTATCAACGTCGGAATACAGGACCGCAGCTTCCCACTTCAACACGGGGGAGGGATTGAACGTGAGCCGGAGTCTCGCCGTGAATTCATCGCGGTCATTGGTCTCGCGACCAAGAGTCACATTGTGCCGGAAGCCGTTGCTGATTTGCCGCTGGATGGCGAGCCGTCCCATCAGGCGCTGCGGATCGTGTGCACTTAACGGACCACCCACCGCAAGACCTCCCGAGCGCAGGCCGTCTTCGCCGACGGTACCCTCGACCTGTCCGCTCCAAAATTCGGCGGGGGCGTTGGTCACCATTCGAATCAGCCCACCAGCGGCGTTGGCACCGAATGCGCCGGCCTGCGGGCCGCGGAGGATTTCGACTTGGCGCAGATCGAAAGTGGTGCCCAGCGTGCCCAGCCCGGTGAAATCGAAATCATCGATCAGAAAACGCACGGTGGAATCCGGCGTCTCCCCTTCAAACTGAGAATTCTCGCCGATGCCCCGGATCTGGAAATAACGCGGCCGGGAGGTGCCGCCGCTCCACGTGAGATTTGGAACCTGGTCGGCGAGGTCGCCAAAGTGCCGCACGGAACCCGCTCGCAGCGCCGGTTCGTCGTAAACACTCACGCTGGCAGGGATCCGCTCGAGGGGCGATTCCCACAAGTCAGCCGTGACGCGCACGGGTGCCAACGTAACGGGCGCGGCGGCTCCGGACGGAGCGGGTGACGTCGAGGCAGCGCCGGGCGCTGCGGGTTGCGCAAACGAGATTTGCACCGGCGCGGAGAGCGCGAGACTGAGCAGGAGAGTTCGAATTGGAAGTGTCATGGTCGTTGTGGCCCGACCCCAATTGGACTCCAGAGTGAAGGGGCGCCTCGGCGCCACCGGTGGCGCACTTCGCGGCGCCTGCTGTTTCCTTCGTCGGCATGATCCGTTCAGGTTCAAAGGGTCGAGCGGCCGAGCGTGCCACAATCTCAGTCCTCCGCGGAGGACACCCCTACAGGCGAACCGGACACAAGCCGCCCAACGCCCGCAAGCAAGCGGAAACTGTGCGTTTCTCGTTTCTCGTTCTCGCACCCTGTTTTCGCGAGAACGCCGGCCTGAGTGAACGGCGCAACGCGACACGCCTCAGCGCCCCAAAGCAAAAACGCGCACGCAATGGCGCCCTCTGAAACTACGGGAGATCGTAAACCTCGAGCAGCGCAGTGCCGGGCTTTCCGTCCCCGCTGGTCACCTGCACCGTGTAGGGTCCGGGCGCGATCATGAGGAAAAGCGCGGCGTCCCGGCTGTCCGTGTCGATCAGCCGGAATGCCCCGGCCCGATCAAACGCACCCGTGA
Source organism: Opitutales bacterium (assembly GCA_038204695.1). Lineage (GTDB taxonomy): Bacteria > Verrucomicrobiota > Verrucomicrobiia > Opitutales > Opitutaceae > ER46. Next base: position 17,555 of record JBBRCR010000033.1, read on the forward strand.
GGCGTTCCACCTCATCAGACGTGCCGCCCCAAGCCGCGTTGGTGGCAATCAGGCGCGAACCCTGAAAAATCGAAAGTTGCGGCTGCAACAGCGGGTCGGTGACGCCGAAACCTGCCAGGGTTGGCCCGATGGCTCGCACCAAAACGGCGCGATCCGAAGTGCCCGAAATCACGAACCCACTCACCAGCGGATCGGAGGAGGAAGCGACCCGGCTCAGCGTAGATATATTTACCAGCGCGTGCTGGGGATTTCCGGCCGCGGAAGCACTGAAGATGTAACTCATTTTCACGCCTGCAGTCGCGTGCATGCCCAGGAAGCGGCACGCCACGCTTGGACCACCCGTATCGTACACCTCCAGAATTCCGTACTGTTGCGAGCCAGGAATCGCCCCGCCCGAATAGGGACCGCCCTTGTATGAGGCATCCGCGCTGAGGGCCGCGCCGTGGAGCACCACCAATTTCGAACCCCCGCCAGTCGCAAAATCCGAATTCGAGCCATCGTCGAAAGCGATCCCATGCATGTCGCCTGAAATGAGGACGACATTGCTGATGCGGTTGTCGCGAATGAAGTTCGCAATTTCTGTCCGCTCGGTCGCGAATCCACCCCAACTGTCGTCACCCAGATTGACGGGAGCGATCCAAGGATTCGAACAGATCCACAACACGAGTGGAAAACCGCTGTCACGCGCGGCGATTAATTCCTGCTTGAACCATGATTTCTGGGTGGCGCCCATGCGGGTCTTAGCCGCTGTTTCCCTTTGTGTAGCCGGATTCGATGCACTGCGCAGATCCGTCATGATGACGCGAACACGTCCGATCGTGAACGCCTGTGCCACCGCGCCACCGGCATTCCCCAGCGGATAGTGCGGCACTCGTTCGCGATAAACGGCGCGGGCAGTGTCGCGACCGATGGAGGTGCCATCGCTATCGTTGCCGCAGAAGTCGTGATCATCCCAAATATAGGCAATCGGGATGCCACGGAAGAGCGCGCCTTGGTTGGGATGACCTAGCAGGCCGTCGTAGTTCGCGCGGTAGTCCTCCGGGATGCGCGAGTTGGTGTCACTGTAGTGAAGATCTCCGGTCTGGATGAACAGGAGCGGCTTTGCGCGGAGAATCGCATCGTAGGCCGTCTGGTCGGCATGGCGAAAATCGCCGCACGACGCAAACGCCAGCTTGAACGAGCCCCGACCCAGCGGGAACGTGCGGAAGCGGCCTCGGGACAACTGGTCCGTTTGGAGGATTCCCGCCACCTCCACCCCATAAAAATAATCTGTGTCGGGCTGCAGACCCTGAACGGTCAACTTCACGGTATTTCCCGTGGTCGCGACCGAATTCACTGCCGCCGAGAAGATCGGGGAATCTAAAGCGGGAGCCGTGCTAACCTGCAGCCGAACACGCAAACCGGGACTGTCGACCCGTACGGAAACCGTGGCACTGGTCGAACTGACATTCCCGCTCCACGCTCCACCCATAATGCGCGACTGTGCCGCCAGCTGAATGGAAAAAAGGGAGAATAGTACGGCCAGACGAGTGAGCATCAATCGGGGGGTTCCCCCTATGGTCGGCGCACTCGCTGACTGCGCAAGGCGAAAAACGCAATATGAGAACTACTTCTCGTGGCGGATAGCGCAGAACAGCATACGTTGATCCACGAAGCGCGGATTGGAACAGCACCTTCAGACTTTCCTCGGCACTCGGCAGAAATGAGGTTTCACCGCACGGTGTAATGGTGTCTTCTGAGCCTTCCACGGCGGCCAACATCATGGATCACAAGACGAGCACACCACCTTCACACGGCGTTTGGATTTACGGTGCAAACGTTTGGGAAAGTCTGCCGGCGCTGAGTTAACCTCGTTCGTTTTCCGCCGTCTCCTAGCCATCTCCATGAATTTGTTGTCTCCACTCTTCAAGATGCGCCTCCCGCGAAGTCTCGCGCTGGCTGTCGCGATTGCGTGGGTGACGTTTGCGCAGGCAGAACCGATCATTTCCGAGTTCATGGCCTCCAACCGTTCGACGCTGGCGGACGAGGAGGGCGCATTTCCCGACTGGATCGAGATTCACAATCCGGATTCGGCACCCGCGAACATGAACGGCTGGTTCCTGACGGACAGTGCGGAGGGGAAAGCGAAGTGGGCGTTTCCGACTGTTACCATACCGGCCGGCGGGTATCTGGTTGTGTTTGCCTCTGGCAAGGATCGGCAGATCGCCGGAAAGCCTCTGCACACCGATTTCAGCCTGAGTGCCTCGGGCGAGTATCTGGCGCTTGTCCGGCCGGACGGGTTGTCGGCCACGACAGAACTGACTCCAACCTACCCCGAGCAATTCGCAGACATCTCTTACGGGTTTGGCCAGACGGGCACCGAGCTCGCGCCGGCCATGGGTTTTCTGCGCCGGCCGACGCCAGGCGCGGCCAACGTCGAGTCCGGGGCGCCGCCACTGGATGGTACGGTGGAGTTTTCGCGGGCATCCGGCCTGTTCTCCGAGCCTTTCGTGCTGGTGTTGAGCGGAGCCGTGGCTGACGAGCAGATCAGATATGTGGCGGCGCCTTTGTCGAGCCGGGGCGCGGCCCTTGCCATCGAACCGACCGCTGCCTCGCCCGCCTACACGGCCCCGCTGCAGATCACCGAGCCGATGATCATTCGCGCCGCGGTGTTTTCTGCGGACGATCAGACGCGTGGGCCCTCGACCGTTGCCCACTATGTGCAGCTCGCGACCACCGGCTCCCAGCGCGCTGATCAATTCACAAGTGCGCTCCCGGTCGTCGTGCTCGGGTTGCATGGTTATGGCGAACTCGAGGAAAACGGCACGCCCTATCCGGGCTGGGTTCACATCTTTAGTGCGGCGGCGGGCACGCCCGCCTTCGCCAACGCGCCGGTGATGTCGTCGGCCCTCAGCCTGCGCATCCGCGGCAACAGCTCCTCGTTGTTTCCAAAAAAAGGATACAGCTTGAACCTGGCGGACGCCGCGGGCGGTGAAAACGCCGAATCACTGTTGGACATGCCCGCTTCGGACGAATGGGCGCTGATCTCACCCTGGAAGTACGATCGCGCTTACGTCCGCAACGCCTACATGTACGCGCTGAGCAACAGCATGGGCCGCTGGGCACCGCGGACCCGTTTCGTCGAAGTTTTCTTCAATGGCGAGGGGTCGCTCGAGGCGAGGGATTACGCCGGGATCTCGCTGCTGACCGAGCGCATGGGAATTGCGGAGGATCGCATCAACCTGAAGTCGCTTTCGGCGAACGCCAGCTCCGCCGACGAAATCACCGGGGGTTACCTCCTGAAGATCGACGTTCCGGATCAGGACGAGTGGAGCTTCATCACCGATCGGGAGATCCCGAACATTGACAGCGCCGCCGTGGTCGTGGCCGCACCGAATGCGGCCAAGCTCAATCAGGCGCAACGCGACTACATTCGGAACTACGTGCAGACGATGGAGGACGCGCTCGTCGCCAGCCGGGCGTCTGGCTGGAATGATCGCAGCTATCTGGACTACATCGATGTCGAGTCGTGGGTTGACCACCACCTGCTGGAGGTTTTCAGCGGCAACGTCGACGCGCTGACCCACTCCGATTTTTTTCACAAGGATCGCGGGGGCAAGCTCGCGGCGGGGCCCGTGTGGGACTTCGATCGCGCGTTCGGCTCGTCCGATCCGCGCACCTTGAAGTGGGACTCATGGAACGGCGGCCCGAACGATATCTGGCGATACGGTTGGTATGGCATCATCGCCACCGATCCCGAGTTCATGCAGGCATGGATTGATCGCTGGCAGTCACTGCGGCAAAGCGAACTTTCGACCGAGAATCTCGGCGAACTCGTCGATGCACTTGCCGCCAATGTGACACCGGAAGCCGCTGCGCGTGACGCCGCACGGTGGTTTGATAACGTAAGCCCCACCGGCCGCGGGTTCACCGGCGAAATCGCACGACTGAAGGACTGGGTCATCCAGCGCAGCGCCTGGATCGATCGTCAGTTCGTGCTGCCACCGGACACGCTCGACAATGGAAGCACGGTGACGTTCACCGCCCCGGCCGGCGCCGTGCTCGCCTACACGCTTGATGGATCTGATCCGCGCTCGCTGGGTGGCGAGCTTGCGCCCAACGCGGAATTGACCAATGGGCCACTCATCGTGCCCGCCGATCGCAATGTCCACGTTCGGAGCTACCGAGCGGAATTGAAGGGTGTGTTTCCCGGCAGCCCGTGGAGCTCGGCGGTCGGCGGCACGAAGTCGTCGCCGCTTTTCCCGAAAGCGCGGCTCGTGAACATCTCAACGCGCGGCACCGTGGGGGCGGGCGAAGAGGCTTTGATTGCGGGCGTGGTCGTGGCCGATACGAATGCGAAACGCTTTCTCTCGCGCGCGATTGGGCCCGGGCTCGCCGCCTTTGGTGCGACGGGTACAGTCGTCGATCCCCAGCTCAGCGTCTTCTCGGCAGACGGCGTGGAAATCTATCGCAACAACGGCTGGCAATATGGACCCGATGCGGCCGAGTTGCCGCTGTACGCGAAGTCGGTCGGAGCGTTCCCACTCGCCTACGGCAGCGCTGATTCCGCTTTGGCGAACCAACTTGGGCGGGGACTTTACACTTTGCAGATTACCACTCCTACGCAGCGCCCGGGGATCGGTCTGGCTGAACTTTACGAACTCGATGACAGCGGCCGCACCGTCAATCTCTCAACGCGCGCGCAAGTCCGCACGGGTGAGGGCGTGCTCATCGGTGGTTTCGTCGTCCAGGGTCCGGCCTACAAGCGCTTGCTCGTTCGCGCCGTCGGCCCGACACTATCCTCATTCGGTTTGTCCGCAGCGCTCGAGGATCCCGTGCTGACCATTTACAGCGGCCAGGTTGTCGTGGCCTCGAACGACCGGTGGGCCGAAGGCGAGAACAAGCAGGCGGTGGTCAAAGCAGCCAAGTCAGTGGGCGCATTCAACCTCGCCGAGGGCAGCGAGGATGCGGCACTGCTGATCACACTTCCCCCCGGAGCCTACACCGTCGAAGTCAAAGGCAAGAATAACACCGAAGGCGTGGCCCTGCTCGAGATTTACGACCTACCGTAAGTGGAACTGGATCGGGGAGCGCCATTTCAGTGGATAGGGACTTGCTCCGGCAGGCACACCGCCGCCGGCAAGACGTATCAGCTCAGTGGATAAAAACCGAATCGATCGCCGGAACGCTCAGTGGAGCGCCTGAACGGTCCTTGCGTGGACCTGCTTTGAGCGGATAGCGGAACACCTGTCCTTCAAAGTTTCGGAAAACCACCTCGTCCTCGTTGATCGTTTCGATGTAATCCGGATTCACGGGCACCTTCCCGCCGCCGCCGGGTGCATCAATGACATACTGCGGCACCGCGTATCCCGTGGTGTGCCCGCGCAAGCCGCGGATGATCTCGATGCCTTTGCGTACATCCACTTTGAAATGCGACCCGCCCGTGATCAGGTCCATCTGGTACAAATAATACGGCCGGACACGCATCCGCAGCAGCCGGTGCACGAGCGCCTTCATCACGTCCACATCGTCGTTCACGCCGCGCAAAAGCACGCTTTGATTTCCGAGCGGCACCCCGGCGAACGACAGTCGTTCACACGCCGCACGTAATTCCTCCGTGCACTCTTTGGGGTGGTTGACGTGGATGCTCATCCAGATCGGCCCGTACTTCCTGAAGATGTCGGCCAGCGCCGGGGTTATCCGCTGGGGCAGAAAAACCGGAATCCGCGATCCAATCCGAATGAACTCCACGTGCTTGATTTCCCTGAGCCGGGCAAGCAGGTGCTCGAGCTTTTTGTCGGACAGCAGCAGCGGATCGCCGCCGGAGAGCAACACGTCCCTGATTTCCGGATGCGCTTCGATATACCGAAGACCCTGTTCGAATTCGGGGTGAAAGTTGTAGTCCTGGGCATTCGACACGAGCCGGCTCCGGGTGCAGTAGCGGCAGTACGCCGCACAGCGGTCGGTGACCAGGAAAAGCACCCGGTCGGGATACCGGTGGACCAGGCCGGCCACCGGTGAGTGCTCGTCCTCACCCAACGAGTCGAGCATTTCGCCCTCCGCAACCACCATCTCGCCTGACCGCGGTATCACTTGTTTGCGGATCGGGCAGTCCGGATCGTTGCGGTCGATGAGGTTGAAAAAGTACGGCGTGATCGCGAGCGCCAGCTTCTGGTTCGCAAACGCACACCCCGCCTTCTCGTCCGCCGTCAACGCCATGAACTGCTCGAGCTGCGCACCCGTCGTGATGCGATTCTTCAACTGCCACGTCCAGTCGCGCCAGTCGTTTTCAGGAATGTGCTGCCAAAGGCCCTGGCCTTCAAACCAGGTGGCGCGGTCTTCGGTGTAGGCCATTATTTTTCGAACTAATTAGGCGCCGCGGACCGCGTGTCAAATGACGGCGCGAACCACAAGCGCGGGATTTGACCAGAGGCGGCGCCCCGGGTTCGTCCACCGCTCCCGGCAAACCCTCGGAATTGCCGTCAAAGAATTTTCCCACGCCACCGCCCACAAACCGCTTGGCACGGCGCGTACGACGCTTTTCCTTCGAACCCAATGCCGACACCCATGCCCGCACTCCTGGCCCTCGAGGATGGTTCGATCTTTCACGGGCGCGCCTTCGGCGCCGATGCCAGTGTCGCCGGTGAATGCGTCTTCAACACGTCGATGACCGGATATCAGGAGATTCTCACGGATCCCTCCTACTTCGGGCAGATCGTGACCATGACAGCCGTCCAGATCGGAAACTACGGCGTCAACGACGAGGACACCGAGGCGTCGGTACCGAAATGCAGCGGCTTTGTCGTGCGGGAGCTCTCCCCCGTGGTCAGCAACTGGCGCAGCACGCTGTCCCTCGATGCGTACCTGAAGAAATACGGCATCCCCGGCATCAGCGAAATCGATACGCGGGCGCTGACGAAGAAGCTGCGCGTCGACGGTGCGATGAAATGCTGCCTGAGCAGCCTGCCCATGGGTGCAGCCGAGGCCATCGAACGCGCGCGGGGCTGGCGAAACATGGCCGGAGCCGACTACGTGAAGGACGTGACGACGCGCGAGCCGTTCATCTGGCGGAGTGACGATCCGGCGAACCACAACCTGCCCTATCTTCCCGTGGGGACCACGATGAACGCGCCGGGCATTCCGGCGAAGAAGTTCCGCGTGGCCGCGTTCGACTACGGCGCGAAGCACAGCATCTTTCGCAAGCTCGTCCATCATGGCTTCGACGTGCAGGTGTTTCCCGCCACGGCCACGGCGGAAGCCATCCGGGAGCACGGGCCCGATGCGATTTTCCTCTCGAACGGCCCCGGCGATCCCGCGGCCCTGCCCTATATCCACAAAACGGTGACAAAGCTCCTGCCGGAATACCCGATGTTCGGCATCTGCCTCGGCCACCAGATGCTCACGCATGCGCTCGGCGGCGAGACGTTCAAACTGAAGTTCGGACACCGCGGCGGCAATCAGCCGGTGAAGAACCTCGAGACGGGCAAGGTTTCGATCACGGCCCAGAACCACGGCTTCGCCACGGACCCCCGTTCGATCGAAGAGCGCGGCGCGATGATCACGGAAATCAATCTCAACGACCACACGGTCGAGGGGCTGCGGCACAAGACCCTGCCGGTGTTCAGCGTGCAGTATCATCCCGAGGCGGCGCCCGGCCCGAACGATGCCGATCCACTCTTCGTCGACTTCTACAGAATGGTCGAAGCGCGCAAGTCAGGGAAGATCTGACGACGGAGGACGGAGGACGTTCTTACCAGTCGAGACGCGGAAGAACGCGAGACGGGCCGCGGGCTTCGAGACAAGTGCAGGATTTACCGGAAATCCGGTAGATTAGAGACGTGCGGGTCGACGTTCCACTACCATAGCAGCGTGCGGATCGAGAGATTTCCGCTTTCAGTCATGGCAATTGCTGGGTTGCTACCCCGGCGACGTGAGTCGCACGCGCGGCGAAAGGCTCACGCCTTCCGCTACGGAGGGGAGCGACGCATGACAATGGTGGCCTTTCGGCAGGCTCAGGGCAACCGGCTGTGCCGGTTGCGGCGTATGTGTGGATGTCGACGAAACATCAGCAGTACTCGACATAGAATCAGCTGGACCGGATGAAGGAGTACGCGGCGCGGCGGAACATGACGATCGTCCAGGTTTACGAGGATGCGGGGAAGAGCGGGCTGAACATGCGCGGCCGGGAGAGCCTCCGAAGGCGTAACGCCGGAGCAGATCGCGAAGGCGCTGGACGTCGACGTGGGCACGCCGGCGGACCAGCTCGTTGAGCCGAAGACGCCGAAGGCGCTGGGGATCTCGCACGAGGAGATTTCGCGGATGGAAAAAGAAATGGAGTCGCTGGAGCGGGATTACCGGGCGCACCAGGAGCAGTTCGGCGAGAATTCGCTGCACCTGAACGCGGTCCAGCGGTACGTGAAGCGGCTGCTGGACAATTCCAAGGTGAAGCGGTTTCTCACGAGCGGGTCCCCGGAGATCCTCGAGGAATTTCAGGAGGTGGCGGGGCTGGAGGCGCTGTGAGGATTCCACAGCCAACCGCCAACAACAGTCTATTTCACGAGTTCCATCAGTTTTCCATAGCTACTCACTACGTCGTATTTCACCTGGTCCGACGCGATTCTGGCGAAAAACTTCCGGGCGCACTCGATTTTGGACTCCTCAATCTTCCTCAGGTCCATTGAGGACATCGAGCCCTTCGTCTCCGCGACGAAATAGACGTGTTTCACTTTTCCGGATTGAAAGGCGATGGCCCAGTCGGGGTTATAATTTCCAACCGGTGTCGGTATGTGGAAGCTCTTGGGCAGCTTGGCATACACGACGACTTCCGCGCTGGTATCGAGCTCGCCGGCGAACGTCCGCTCGTTGGTTGAATCGGTGAAAACGTAGTCGTAAATATGGCGGTCTGCTTTGAAGCCCTTGCTCAAGTCTTCCTTTTTTTCCTGCGTAAAAATGTCAATGGTGTGGGTTTCATCGAGCGGATTGTAGGTGAGGTGTTCGACGATGACGGTGGCCTTTTGCTCGTTGATGAGCGTGCCGGCCTTGCGGATGAAGTCTTCTGGGTTGGTTTTATATTGCCCGAAGACCGCGAGGTTAATGCCACGCAAAATGGCCGCGACAGTCCGCCGGGTGAGCTGGGTGGCCTCGGCCAGTTTGCCGATCAAATCGTATTTCACGGCGGAACTGGCGGAGCTCGTCAGCTGTTCGGTCGCGGTATCCTGGACCATGAACGCATCGCCTTTCTTCACTTCATTGTAATCCGCCTGTTCCTTCTGTTCTCCGGCGATCACGGTGTATTGAAGCGGCGTGATTTTGAGTTCCTTGTCGAGTGCCGTGCTACACTTCTGGATCAACTCGTCAGTCTTGAAGTCCACCGCGTAGATGGCTTTGCGGTTGATCCGGCTCCACAGCTCCTGAAATTCCTTCTTTTCGAAATTGGCGTTGAGCGGGTTCACCTTTCCTTTTCGGTCGTCCTCGATGTCCGGGAGTTGGGCCGCGCTAAACACGCTGTCGATGAGCTGGATGATCTGCTCCTGGTAGGGTTGCAACTCGACGGGCAGCGCCGCGAGGACGCCGTCCTTTTTCGCTTGGTGGTACGCCTCAGTGATGCGCTCCTCGGGGTCTGAGTAATCGTTTTTCACGAGGTAACGCTCAATGAGCTTCGCCATCTGCGGCGTCACTTTCACGTCGCCGGTTGCCGTCTTGATCACCTTGTCTTTGAAATATTCTTCGTTGGCCTGCTTCGGGCGGGCGGAAAGCGAGGCGCTAATGTCTTTCTGGAGGCCGGAGACAAAATCCTTATAGCTCTCGTTAGCCACGACCGTCAGGACGTTCACCTGATGAACGGTCGCGGGATCGTCCATGCGATCGCCGCTCTGGGTGACGGCGAGGCGCATGCCGCGGCCCACTTCCTGACGCCGCGATACGGTGTTGTCGCTGTGTTTGAGCGTGCAGATGACGAAGACGTTTGGGTTGTCCCAGCCTTCGCGCAGGGCAGAGTGAGAGAAGATGAAACGCACCGGCTCCTCGAAGCTCAACAGACGTGCCTTGTCGCGCAGGATCAGATCGTAGGCATCCACGTCGTCCGCCTCCCCGGCGGACTCGCCCCTAGTCTTCACGTCGGGGTTCACGAGGCGCTTGGTTTTCTTGTCGATGGAGAAATAGCCGTTGTGCGTCTTCGTGGTCGCAATGCCCTTGAGGTAGCGGTTGTAGGGCGTGTCTTCCAGGGTTAGCACGTCGTTGAGCTGGGCCACGTATTCCTCCTCGAACAACCGGGCGTATTCGCCGGCCTGCTCTCCCGCCTCGTCGTAGCTGCGATACTTCGCGACCTCGTCGATGAAGAACAAGGAGAGCACCTTGATCCCCTGCGCGAAAAGCAATTGTTCCTTTTCGAAATGAGCTTTGATGGCTTCGCGGATCTGGATGCGGCGCAGGGCGGCCTCGTTTACGTCGCCGGTGGCCTCGCCGGCGGAGAGCGCGGCACCGTTGGTGAAGCTGATGCTGTTCTCGATGGCGTTGATGTCGGACACCACAAAGCCGCGATACTGCTCCAAGCCATCGGAGAGCGTGTAGAGATCGTCCCCTTTCTTGAGCAGGCGATGGACGCGTTTGATGCCGTTCGCCTGGAGGATTTCCAGTTCCGCCCGTGCCTCGGGGGGCTTGGTCGTGGCGATGCGGATGGATTCGAGGTAGAGGTAGGCGTTGGTTCCGGCGAGGCCTTTCACGGTGATGCCGCGCACGGCGATTTTCTTCACGAGCTTCTGGTTGTAGGCGTCGATGGCATCGAGCCGATACACCTTATTGTGCTCCGTTTTGTGGGTGGCGGAATAGCGCAGGATCATCAGCGGATCGAACTCCGCCAGCTTCTCCGTGGTCGCCTTGCCCTCCATCTTCTGGGGCTCATCCAGGATCAAAATGGGCCGGTTTCTTTTGATGACGTCGATGGGGCGGCGGGACTGAAAGTCATCCAGCTCCAGGTAAATACGCCGGGCATCCTCGCCGCGGGCGTTGAACGCCTGCACGTTGATGATCATCACATTGATCCCGGCATCGGAAGAAAAGCTTTCCAGATTATGGAGCTGCTTCGAATGGTAGACGAAATAGCGAGTGCGCTTGCCGTATTGCTCCAGGAAATGCTCCGCCATGATCTCGAACGATTTCAGAACACCTTCGCGGATGGCGATGCTCGGCACCACGACGATGAATTTGCTCCAGCCATAGTCCCGGTTCAGCTCGAACATCGTCTTGATGTAGCAGTAGGTCTTGCCCGTGCCGGTTTCCATTTCGACGTCGAAGTTCACGCCGCACACGGAGGTGGCCTTCAGGGCGGGCGAGATCGGCAGGTTCTGACGCCGCTGCACGGTTTGCAGGTTTTCCAACAACTGCGCCGGCGGGAGGGCGATCCGGTCGTTGGCAAAACCATCGCTCTCCATGCCAAGCAGAGTCCCGGGGGTGACGGCGGCGACACGGCCGGGATCGACGGCGTATTTCAAGCCGCGACCCTTGGGCTGACCGGCGAAGCAATCGACCACCGCCTTCACCGCGTCGGTTTGGTAGCCCTGCTGTTTGAATTTCAGCTTCATACCGGGCGAGAAGGAACCGTGCGGCGCGCTGCTGAACACTCGAATTTATTCTGCATTTATTCTGCGGTTATTCTTTTTATTCTGCAGGCAATCGACGACCGCTCTTACGGCATCGGTCTGGCAACCGTGCCGTTTGTCTTTGAGCTTCACGGAAGGAGGTGGAAACGGGAGCGAGCGCTACGGGTTGGGCAGCAGTCTTTGCACAAGCTGGTAAACACGGGTGCATTGATTGGTCGGCCACGGCGTATGCCGATGAATGTCTTGAGCGATCGCCCGGTCGATCGCTTTACGGATGTGGGGGCGCAGGGCCTCGGGATCGTATTGGCCCTTACGTTGAGGTGAGTAGCCGGGCAGGATGCCGCCGAGACGATTCTGGCAATCGTGCCGGTTGGCGAACGCGATGTGTTCGCGCAAATGCAGGTGGAGCCAAAGTTCGAAACACGGGTTGCTCAGGGCCACATAATAACCCTTCTCCCGCGCCTTCCGACAAACCTCGTTTAGGTCCGCTTCCGTCCAGGCATCGCGGTCGATGACCATCCAAGCCTCGTCTTTGCGGCGGTCGTAACTGCGGAATGCTATATCAAGTCGTTGAAAGACCTCGGCGGGATGGGATTTATGGCTGGGGTTATTGACCGGCTTATACTGCATCGGATGATCACGTGCAGTGCGGAATAGCGCAAAATACGTCGGCTCGGTTTCAACGCCCTCCATCGCTACGACGACGAAGCGGTTGGTCTCCAAAAACCCAGTGCGACGGGTCCTTCCCTTCCGGCGACGGTTGCTCATTCGACGGTGGTCGACTCGAGGCTGGGGCGCGAGAGGGAACGCACGTCGGGCACGCCGGTGAAGCGGCCGAGGAGGTAGCTCTTGCGGATGTCTTTGTCGTTGCGCACACCCTTGAAGTCGCTGAGGGCGGTGAGGTCGGAGTGGCCGCCCGGCTCCTTGGTGATGAACCAGACTTCGTCGCGTCGGAGTAAATCCTGGTCGAGGAGGAGGGGATCGTGAGTGGTGAAAAGGAGCTGGGCGCGCGAGGTGGGTGTGCGCGAAGCGAGGAAGCTCTCGATCAGCTTGCGGGTAAGGTGGGTGTGCAAACTACGGTCGAGCTCGTCGATGAAGAAGACTTTGTCGGTACCGGCCGAGGTCAGTTCGTAGAAGGCGGGTAGCAGATCGATGAGCCGTTCGGTACCTTCCGACTCTTCCGCAATATCGAAGCCGACGGCTCCACCGACGCTGTCCTTGCGCGAGGTGGTCAGCTTATAGGCTTTTGGCTCCCCGTTTTCGCGGGTGAACATGTAGCGTGTGCGGTCGGGGCCGCGCATTATGACGGCCTGCGCGGTCTTGCTGGCCTCCAGGCGGAGCACAACGTCGGCCTTGATCTCCTTGGGCATGCGCACGGAGTCGAACGGCACGGATTCGTTATCGATCTTGCTGATACCAGTGTCCGCGCGCTCCAAGCTCTCGACGCAATAGCTGCGGAAGGCCTTGATCTGGGAAAGATTGAATTCGACCGGGCGAAAATCCGTATGCGGATCGAGCAAGACGAGTTGATTTTTGAACCATGCACCGACCTCCTCCAGCAAAGGAATGTCGCGACCGCGCACGGCACCGAGGAAAAGCTCGTTGGCCAACGTGTCGCGACCCTTGAATCTGACAAATTCTTCCTGATCGAGTTCGAGTTTCAGGATTTTGAACGAATCAGGTGCCCAGTCATATTTACCTTCGTCCCGCTTGCGGCGGAAGACGGTACGGTAGGTCTCGGACTTCAGCACTTCGAGTGACTCTTCGACGACGGCCTCGGCGGTAACGGCGAAACTGTACCGTACCTGCCGGCTGTCGATGAGGAGATCGAAGCCAAAGCGGGAGGGAGCACTCAGGCAGACGGGGTCGAGGCGGAAGGGTTCGCGGGGGATGCGATCTTCGGGTTTCACGCCGCCGCGCACGATCAAGTTCCGGGCGAACTTGAGCGCGAGGTAGAGG
>JBBRCR010000034.1:0-30908 GCA_038204695.1 Opitutales bacterium
CGTTGAAGCTGCGAATCTGCCGCGCGAACACCGGGTTGAGATCCTCGCGCGGGATGACCACCTTGGCCGCCGGATTCCCGAGATGCTCGAGCAGCACGCGCGCGAAACTCGGGCGCGACGCCAGCGCCGCGATCGCGGCCGGACGTTCGTGCGGCGGGAGATTCCGATAGCGGGCGATGATCCGATCGGCCGCCGCCGGATCATCGAAGGTCGCGAGCCCTTGAATCGCGGTCACGCTGAGACTCGGCACGCTCAAGAGCGACTCGCAGACCTTCCGCAATTCGGGCGGCTTCGCTTCGATCAGAGTGCGCAAAGCAGCCCGTCGATTATCGGAGCTCGCCTTGCCGTCCAGCGCGATGGCGCGGACTTCAGTCAGCGCGCGACCGCTGCCAAAAAGAACTTCGAGCTCGCGTTGCAATTTCTGCGACGCCTCGCCGAGGGTCGGCCCAACAGCCGCGGTAAACGCATCCCACGCCATTGGTCGCTTCGCTTTGCTCCATCCTCTCAGTGCATCCGCCATGCCCTGTAGAATATCGGCGGCCAGCGCGCCGGCCGCGGGACCGCTGGCAAAGCCAAGCAGCGCGTTCAGCGTCGCGGGATCCGTGTCGATATCCGTCGCCACGCGGCGCGCGATATACTGGCGGACGAGGGGAACGCGACAGACGCGCATGAGCTCCAGCAATCTGGCCGGCGGCAGATCACGGATGCCCGCCCAGTACATCAAGGGCAGATTGTGGTCGTCAGCATCTTCCGGATACGCGAGCAGGCGCGCCGCGAGCTGGCCGCGGGCATCGGCCGGCAGCGTCGGCAACAGCGAGGCCCAGGCGAGCCGCACGAATTGGCTGCGCGTCTCGAGGCCGGGCCGCGGCAGCGCAATCGCCTGCGGTGCCACCCAGCGTTGCAGGTGTTCATCGTCGCTGCGCAGCATCGCCTGGAGCATCAGCGCGGAGGCGTTCCGTTCGGGACTGGAATCGTTCGCCGCGAGCTCGCTGATTTGCTGGAGCGTCCACCATGCCTTGAGTTTTTTGTCGGCGGCGGTCGCATCGGTGAACTGGGCGAGCAGCGGTTGCGCCGTCCCCGGCAAGCCCGAGTTTTTCCAGGCGCGCTGCCGGAGTTCCCAGCGGGCCATCCGCACGAGCCACTCGTTCTCGCTGAGCTGCAATCGAAGCAGTTCGGCTTCGCTCAACCGGGTAAGGTCCGTTTCCTTCGGCCGTTTTGCATCGCCGTAGGTGATCTTGTAGATCCGGCCCGAGGTGCGATGCACACCATCGTTTTCGTGGCATTCGCCAATGTCGCTCCAGTCGAGAATGTAGACCCCGCCATCGGGTCCATATTGGATCTCCACCGCACGGAACCACGGATCGTCGATCTGCATGAAGTCGGGTTCATGCTTTCCCACGTAGCCGCTGCCGGCGCGCTCGAGGCGATCGACGTTCACGCGGTGTCCATGGAGATTCGTGGTGAAAACTTTGCCGCGATACTCGGCCGGGAAATTTACACCCTGATAGATCATCAGGCCGACATGCGCATGACCGCCGCCGGCGCGGGACGACAACGCTGAAACGCCGATGCTGCGCACATCGCTCCAGGCCTCCCCGGTATCCCAGTGATAGTGGTCGGCGTGCTGATCGATCAGCCCGTAGATGTTTGGATAGGGATCATCGCCGTGCATGCGCTTGAAATGCGCGCCTTGGATTCCGTGCCACAGGTGACCGATGACGGTATTGATGAAGAACAGTTCGCCGTGCTCGTTCCAGTCCGTGCCCCACGGGTTGGTCGTGCCGTGGCAATAGGGTTCGTAAACTTGGCGCACCGGATGATAGCGCCAGAGTCCGCCGGCGGTGGGCTGGCGTTGGCCGACCGGCGTGCCGGGGACGTCGATCCAATTCGTGCTGGTTATCCCGATACGGCCGTAAAGCCAGCCATCGGGACCCCATTTGAGACCGTTGGCAAACGTATGGCGGCTGCCGGCGGTGGTGCTGAACCCATCGAGCAGAATCTGCGGCGGGCCGTCGGGTTGATCGCCCTTCGCCGGGATGAAGAGAAGATGCGGCGGACACATGGCATAAACGCCGCCAAATCCGCGTTCGATGCTGGTGAGCATCTGGAGATCTTCGGCAAACACCGTGCGGCGATCGAAGTGGCCGTCGTTATCCGTGTCCTCGAAAATCAATATGCGATCCCGCAGCTTCAGGTCGAAGCGCTCCTTGCTGTCCGAGTAGGTATAGTTCTCCGCAATCCACAAACGCCCGCGCTCATCCCAACACATCGCGATGGGATTCTGCACGTCCGGCTCGGCGGCGAAGAGCGTGGCCTTGAAGCCCGGTGGCAGATGAATCCCTTTCAAGGCGACTTGCGGAGACGTGAGCGGATGGTCCGTGACGTCCTGCGTATTCGTCGGCTCGGGGAATGCCGCCCGGGCCGGTGTGGGACTGAAGGGCTCGGCGCCGTGCAGAAGACCGGCGGCGGCAAGCAACAGCGCCAGCCATGGGAGGGCGGTGAATGGGGTCGTCATTTCCAGAGGGACACGACTTTGCCGCCAGCGGTCTTGAACTGAATCTCGCGAATTACCGTCGTTCCGCCGGGCAGGTTGAGGCGGAGGTGAATCAATGTGCCTTGAACGGGCACGGAGATTTCCGTCGTCTGCCACTCGGAACTTGCGGCGGCCGCGAAGCTCACTGCGTTTGTCGGGGAAAATTCTTTGTCGCCTTGCCGTCGCCAACTCAGGTTGAACTTTCCGTCCGTGACGGTCTTGAAGGTCACAGTGGCAGTCAGCGGGCCCGCCAGTTCCAGTTGCGCATGGGTGAGAAACGACGGCCGGGCGTCACGTCCTTTTGCTGTGGATACGAGAAGGGAACCGTCTTTCACGCTCAGTTCGCCGTTGCGCACCTGCCAGCCTTGGAAGTCGGGCTGCTTCGCCCGCCGGGCGGCCGCCGCCGGTTTTTCGTCATCTTCCTCGTCGGCGTCCCGCCGCGGTTTGACCGGTTTTCCCTCGAGATAGAAATCATAATAATCCATCCACGTCGGCGCCATTTTGCCGACCGCCAGGCCGGTGGGCTGGAGTTCCATCGTCCAGGCGCGCAGCCGCTCCCGCAGGCGTTGGGCGAGTTCCGGATCCTGCGCCGCGACATTATGTTTCTCCTCCAGGTCATTCTTGAGATTATAGAGATATTCCCGGTCGCCGCCGCGCAGGAGCTTCCAATCGCCTTCGCGAATCGCCGCCTGGGCGGCCCAGCGCCAGCAGAGCACGTCGTGGGGAGGAGCCGGGTTTGCTCCGGAGAGAAATGGAATGAGGTTCACGCCGTCGAGGGCTCCGCGTGGCACCGTGATGGCGGCGAGGGCGGTGGCCGTCGCGGCGACATCCAGGGTGCTGACCGGATGCGGATAAACCTGCCCGCCGGGAATCGTGCCGGGCCAGCTCACCACGAAAGGCACGTGCATGCCGCCTTCGGACAGCATGCCTTTCTCGCCGTTGAGCGGATCGTTGAGCGAGCCATCCCAGCCGGCGCCGCCACCCGGCTTGTCTGCCTTGGTGATTTTAAGCGGCGCGCCGTTGTCGCCGACGAAAAAGATGAGCGTTTTCTCCGTCAGGTGGTGCTTCTTCAGCGTGGTTGTGATCAGACCGACGCCGTCATCCACGGCCGAAAGCATCGCGAGCGCCTGGCGGCGGCGCTGCGGCATCTTGCCGGGAAACCGGTCCAGGTACTTTTGCGGCGCGTCGAGCGGTACGTGGGGCGCGCGAAACGCAACATAGAGAAAGAACGGCTGGTCTTTGTAGCGTTCGACGAGCGCGGCGGCCGCGCGGCTGCATCCTTCGATGTGATACAACTCCGGCCGCCGCGATCCCATGGGGACATCCTTGCCATCGACGGTGATGTTGGCGTTGAACGTGCCGCCGCTGTTTTGCGCGAAGACATGCTTGAAGCCATGGCGCGTGATTTCCGCGGTATCGCCGAGATGCCATTTGCCAAACTGCGCGGTGACATATCCGGCGGATTGGAGACGCTGCGCGATGGTCGTTTCCTGGTTGAAGCCGTCGAGCGAGGAGCCGTTTCCTTCCAGGCCAAAACGGCTTTGGAACCTGCCCGTCATCAGGCCGCCGCGCGAAGGCACGCACTGCGGAGCGGTGCTGTAGCCGTGCACCATCCGGACGCCGCTTTTAACCAGAGCGTCCACGTTCGGCGTCTTCACATCCGGCATGATGCCCTGCGCGGACAAGTCGGCGTACCCATGATCGTCCGTGTAGAAGACGATGATGTTCGGCCGGTCCGCGGCGCCGAGCCGCAGCGTGGAGACAAATAGCAGCGTGAGCAGGGAAACCTTCATGGAGTTAAACGTGAATTCGTGTGACGCGATCGCCAGCCGGCAGAGCTGCGGATTTCATGATGAACGCGGTGGCAAAAGTGGCTGAGGTGAGCGAGGCGCAAGTCCGTGGCTGCGAGCGCCAGCGAGTCGACTCGAGTGCTGCAGCCCGAGGCGTGCGCACGAGGCAGTTCGTCAGAACCGGAACGTGCTCGAGAGTGTATAGGTCCGAGGCTCATTCAACTTGTAGATGACCGTCGCCTTGGTGTGGTTGCCATCGCGCGCGTCAACGGCGCGCAGCGGAAAGATGGTATAGGCATCGAAGAGGTTGCGCACATTCAGCTGGAGCCGGCAGTCGACCCGGTTGTGGAAGAACTTGCGCTTGTACGAAATCATCGCGCCAAAGATTTCGTACCGGGGGGCATGATACGGGATGCCCGGATTGAGAATGCCGATGGCCGTTTCGCCGAAACCGTCGATCGAGCGGCCGCGCATGTTCATGTTGCCGCCGATGGACACGCCGCCGAGCGGAATGCCGGCGAGCTTCGCTTCGCGGGGCAATTCGTACGACTGGACCATGTTGACACTCCAGTCCGGCGCATAGATGTCCGCGGGCAGGTTTCCGATGGCCGCGAGATTGCTTAACGTCGTTTCGAGTTGGACGACCTTCTGCGCGACCGTCGTGCCGAGCGACGTCAGGTTCTGCCATTCGGGGTGAGATTTGATGAGCGGCAGATATTCGTCGAGGTAGCGGCGGGTGATGGTGCCGCGCGCGGTTGTCGTGCTGGTGCCCCGCTTGCTGCCGTTGATGCTGACGCGCCAGTGTCGCGTGGGATTGGCGGTGGCCGAGAGCTCCCACCCGTCGGAAGATGTGGTCGCATTGTCCGACCACACGGTGTTCAACGATGAGTAGGGGTTTTCTCGATACTTCTGCTCGTTCGTGAAATTGGCGACATCCTCCCAAATCCGCCCGACATCGGAACCGATGTTGCCGGCGGTGGTATTGGCAACACTGTCGAACCTGTCCTTGCTGGCGTTCTTGTAGTACGTGACGTCCACGAACACGCGCTGATCGAAGAGCGCCAGCTTCACGCTGTAGTCGCTGCCCGTGCCTTGGGGATTCGGGAGCAGTTCACCATAAATATCGCGCGTCGAGTCGTTGGCCTGAAAATTATTCGAATCATTATAGGCGAAACTGAGCCAGCGCGTGGCATGAAACACCGCTCCGCGCGTAAAGGTGTTGCCGTCGCGCTCGCGCAGGCTCTCCGGGACGAGCGTGCGCACATCGTAGTTCGACGGATTGACGTGGCTGTTCGTGAGCGGATTCCTCCTGGGCAGATAGTTGTCCGGCACGGAGCGCCAGGCCTTTTGCGAATCGTTGCGCAGGCCGGTGGTGAGAATCAGGCGGTCCTTCCAAAACGAACTCTGGAGGGCGAAGGCACGCGTCTTGACGGTGATATAGCTGGCGCTCGGGCCCTGGGTGCTGATGTAGGCGGGCGTGATGCCGCTGGGATCCCGGGTGGGCAGGGGCGTGTCGGCCCAGACGACAGGGTAGCGGGCAAATTGATTGGCCGTGTTGCCCACCTTCCCACTGGCCGGATCATAATAGTAGCGGTAAAGGATTTGATTGGCGCCGTTGAAGATATTCGCCGCGGCGCCGGTCGTGGCGAGCGGCGTGACGTTGCTCGTGCCAAGATTGCTGTTGACCCCCTGTTGATCGCTCTGTTCGCCGAAGACCGCGGCGCGATGGCGGCCGAGGTAGCGCAGCCACTTCGAGCTCTGGCGACCGAAGTCGAGTTCGTAGGAGGCCATGATTCGTTTGCCGGTGCTTTTGTTCGGTGTGACGAGAATGGTGGTCCGCGATTCGGTGTAGAACCTGCCGACGTTCGGATTGGGCTGGCCGTTGGGGAGCAGCTGGTTTGGGTCCGCGTAGAGGATGTCGTTGTCGCCGACGAACCCGTTGACCGCGAGACGGTCGTTGATGACGTGCTGGTAGGCCGCTTCGACGAACAGATCCCGGGTGATTTGCTGTTCGAGGAAGACGGACGGGATCTTGTAATCGAATAGTTGGTACGAGGTCAGCCCGTGGGCGCTGGCAAATGTCGGATACAGGTCAGGTCGGATGAACGAACGCTTGTTGCCGGAAACCGGATATCCGTTGGCGTAGTTCGGCAGCGCGGTCTGCCCGGTGTTCTGCCAGCTCATCGTGGGCACGATGGTCCCGCCAGGTGAGAAGATCGTGGATACAAGCATGGCGGCGGTGTTGTTCGCAATCACGCCCGCGGGCTTGGGGGCGGTGGAACTGGCGAGGAGCGGCCGGCCGGCGGCGAGCCAGGGAGAAACACCGTCGTAGGCGCCCCACGGGCGGATGGCCGGCAGCTGGATGTGGCCCTGTTCATAGTTTACCCGGAGCGCGGTCTTCTTGAACGGCGTGTAGCGGGCGGTGATGAAGTGCCGTCGCTGGAAATTTTCGCCGGGCAGGCGGAAGCCGACGTTTTTCTCGTAGAGCCCGGCGTAGCGGACGGCCAGCCGGTCTTTCGCGATCACCTGGTTGTGATCAAGGGTGGCGCGGAAGCTGTCCCGATCATCGGTGCGGAGCTCGACCGTGGTGGCGGTGTTGTTCCTGGCGCGTTTTGTGGAGGAGACGAAGGCACCGGCCGGATTGCCGAGACCAAAAAGGATGGCATTCGGGCCGCGCGAAAACGTGAACGCCTCGGAGTTGAAGCGATCATTGGGGATGCCGTTGCTGAAGAAATCCTGGCCCACCACCGAGGTGCGGCCGCCGCGGGTGACGTATTGCGTGGCGACGTTGATGAAGTCGTTTCCGTTGCCGGAGATGTCATTGAGCGTATTGACGAACGGATCCGTATTCGGCGCAAAGGCGATGATGTCGTAGATGCTGTTGGCGCCGAGATCGTCCATCATCTGCTCGGTGAATATAGTCAGCGCCGCGCCGATATCGCGCAGATCGGTTTTGAGCCGGGTGCCACTGAGCGTCTGGGTCGCCAGGTAACCCTTCTCCGTGCCGGCCTCGACCGTGAAGGGCGAGAGGACGACGGTGTTGTCCGCCGGTGGGGATTCCCCGCCCCTGGGCGTGGCGGACGGAGCCGGCGCGATTTGGGCGATGAGCGTGGCGTGGGCGATTAGCCAATAGATTCCGAGGCGGACGCGCGCCAGGCGCAGGGTAGGAGGAGACGACGTCATGGGGTGTTGGGGGGGTAATCGTGAGCTTGCGAGCTGAAGGGCCGGGAGGACGGTGGCTGCGAGCGCCAGCGAGTGGACAGGCTATCCTCGCGCTGACGCTCGCATCCACGAAAAGACATCGCTCGCGTAGCGGTGCGGGGAAATTATTTGGCGCCCTTGCGCTTTGCCTTTGGCGTGGCGCCGGATTTTGCGCCCGGGTCGTACGCGGAATTTCGCTCGGGGAGCACCGGCTCGATCGAGCGAAGATGCCCGTCGATCAACGCGTCGAGCTCACGCACCCGTGCGGGCTGCTGTGCGGCGAGATTCCGGGTCTCGCCGACATCCGTCTCGACATTGTACAGCTCGTATCGGTGTTCCTGTGACGCACCGTCATAAAAGAAGCGGATCAGTTTCCACGGCCCGCGACGAACCCACACGCCGGGCAGTCCCTCGGTGGCCGGCGTGTAATGCGGAAAGTAGCAAAAGGCCGTGTCCCTCGGCGCCGCCTGGCCGAGGAGCGTGGGAACCTGGCTGACGCCATCGAATTTCTGCCCCGGTTGCGGTGCGATCCCCAGCATCTCGAGCAGCGTCGGGTAGAAATCGACGCTGTTCAGAAACGCGGCTGACGTCTGGCCGGGCGCGACGCGGCCGGGCCAGACAATGGCGCACGGTTCGCGCGTGCCGCCTTCGTACAATGTGGCCTTGCCGCCGCGCAGCGGACGGTTGCTCGTTGGCGGGATCCCATCGATGCGGTTGTACATGTTGCCGCCGTTATCGGAGAAAAAGACGACAATCGTCCGCTCGGAGAGCTTGAGGGCATCGAGTTTGCCGAGGAGCGCGCCGACGGCGTCATCGAGACTGTGCACCATCGCGCCGTAGACCGGGCAACGCTGATCGTCCGCGGGATCGGCTTTCTTTTGATATTTTTCGATCAGCGACGCCTTGCCGTCGAACGGGGCGTGAACGCTGAACGCCCAGTAGTTCAGGTAAAAGGGCCGGTCACGATTGGCCTCGATGAATTTGAGCGCCTCCGCGGCCATGCGGTCCTCGATGTGCTCGCCGGGCTGGCTGGCGAAACCGAGCTTGGCGGGAAACTTCCAGGGGGCGACATAGCTGCCGGCGGGGCCGGGACCATTGTAATGGGGTACGTCGACATCGAAGCTGTGTTGTAATGGTGAATACGGTTCACTGCCGAGATGCCATTTCCCGAAATGGCCGGTGGCGTACCCGACACGTTTCAGACTTTTCGCGAGGGTCTCATAAGTCGTGTTGAGCCGGGTGGCGCTCGTGGGCGTGCGGGCCTTTTGCGTCGGATTCCCACGCGCGGCGAGCGTGGCCGTCAGTTTTGCCTCCGGCAAATGGCCGGACGGGGTCGTGATGCCGATTCGGCCCGGATACAAACCGGTGAGAATGCTGGCGCGCGTGGGCGAGCAGAGTGGGTTCGCCGAATACGCGTTGGTGAACAGCATGCCGCGTTGCGCGAGCCGCTGTATATTCGGCGTCTCGTAGAATTTGGTCTGACCGTAGAGCGTGGTATCGCTCCAGCCGAGATCGTCGGCCAGGATGAAAACGACGTTGGGCTTCGCCGGCTTGGCCGGCGCTGCGGATGCGAGCGTGACGGTAATCGCCGCGAGGGAAGCGAGAAGGAGGCGGGATGGATGCATTTAAAATTCGAAAGAGTTGCTCAGGACAAATGTGCGCGGCTCCGGGAGCCGCCAGCGAACCACGAAGGGATTGCCGGCCCCATCGTCGAGCCCGGAGATCGGCTCGAGCTTCTGGTCGTCGAGCACGTTGCGGATATTCAACTGGCCGCGCCAGCGCACGGTGCGGGAGGGCGAAAGCTTGAACGTGCGGGCGTACGAGAACCACAGGCCCGTCGTCCAACTGGGGTTGCCTTTGATGGCTGCTTCCGGCCGGTAGAGGCCTTCGCGGGTGAGCAGATAACCAATGGTCCGGGGACTGCGGTAATTCAGACTCGCGCCGACGCCGAAATCCTTCAACCGGCCTTCCGTGAACCGGTAATTAGTGACCAGATTGCCCGAGTACTTGGGTATACTGGAAGTGGATACGCCACTGGAGGCCTCGATCCGCCGGATGCCGGCCGCATAGAGATCAAGCAACTGGCGGATATTCGGAGCTTCGCTGCCGCCGGCGCGGTCCAGAAAGGTTTCGATCTGGTCGTTCGGCGTCGCCGCCGCCGGGGTGTCGATCACCCCGTTGCCATTGAGATCCCGGCCCGGAAAGTTCCGCCACTGCGGCTCATACTCGGCCCAGTATTGCTTCAGCACCGGACCGATGTTGCTTTGCGCGTTGGTTTGCGAACCGCCATTGATGGTCAACCGCCAGTTCGCCGTCGGATTCGCGGTTAGCGAGAATTCATAGCCCTCGGCGACGTAATCCTGGTAGTCCGTGAAGTTTTGGGAGGGCCGGTAGGGAGGTTGCTGATACTTCAGGTCGCCGCTGAGATTGGCGGCGGCGGTCCAGAGGGTGTTGGTCGCATTGACGAAGTTGAAGAGGCCCAGCTGATTCCGAATGGTCGCCACGCCCTGGCCGTTCAGGTTGGTTTCCCAACGGCTGAGGGAGGCGTGCAGCCGGCCGTTGAAGAAAGCGACCCGCGCGCCGAGTTCCGTCCCCTCGCCGTCGGCGCTTTCGATCGGCCGGCTATACAGATCGGTCGCGTCCGCCGACTGAAGCACAAGGCTGCTGGACTCATTATAGAAAAACCGCAGCCAGGACGTCGCGACGAGCACGACGCCTCGCGAAAATGTGTCGGCCTGGCGATTGACGGCGGTGGTCCCGCTGCGCGCATCGTAGCCCATGGGCCAGGGGTAGAGCTGGGAGGCCGTCGTGATCGGCAGGTTGCGATTGTATTCCGCGCGATCGTCGTGGCGCCAGCCGAAGAGCGTGATGACGCGCTCGTTCAACCAGTAATTGTGCATCGCGAAGATCCGCGAATCGACCTTGGTGAATCGCACGATCGGTATGCCCGCGTTACCGAAACCCGGCGTCACCCCGTTGGCTTCCGCTGGCAGCTTGGCCTGCAATTCCGCAATATTGTCGCTGGTGGCGAGCCGCGGATACTTTTCCCAGAGACTGGACATGTAGTTGATGCCGGCGGCCGGATCGAAATAGAAACGATATTGGAGCGTGTTATTGGCATTGCCCGGCGCCGCATTCCAGTTGGCGGCGAGCCCGGGCACCGTCGTTTTGGTGGGCGTCAGATTCTTGAAGGTCGCATTGTTGACGCCGTTGAACGCCGACTCCTGGCGTTCCTGGAGCAGCGCAAAGCGGTGGCGGCCGATCCATTTACCCGCTCGTGGCAGATATTTCTTCGTATCCAGTTCATACGATACGGTGGCGCGGCCGACTTCGATGCGGTTCTTCTGGAAGAAAATGACCCCCGGTGTGCCGCCGGCATCATAATAATATTTCCCGTAGTTTGGATTCGATGCGCCATTCGGCAGCACCGCATTGGGATCGACGAAAAGGGTGTCGCTGGCGGCGGGCTTCGAATAGTCGGCAAACCGGTCGCTGAACTGCCGGTTGTAAGTGAGTTCGAAGTCCAGCGTCGAGGTGACGTTTTGCTGCCACGATGCGGTCAGGTTGCGAAACGCCATCTCCGAGCCGTCGGAATAGCCCATCAGGTTGCTGTCGATCGGAAACGGCAGCGCAAATGGCTCCTGGTCGGTCACGCCGTGGATCGCATTGTTCAGATTCGGCGTCGCCACGCGCGTTCGGGCCATGCGCGACCAGTTCATGGGGGCAATCGCCGTCGTGGCGCCATCGACGAGGAAAATCTGGTTGGCCGCGACGAGTTGCTCGAGTCCGGGAACGGTCGTGGCGTTCAGGATACTACCGGGTGTTCTGAGCATTGGCCGGCTGGCGGCTGGCTGCGTGGTCCACTCGCTGAAGGCATCACTATAGGTTAACCCTCGCGCAAACGCGCGCTGCTTCTGATCGCCCGTCTCGTAGTTCACATCGAGAATCGTCTTGCGCCAGGGCTGGAAGCGCAGCGCGGCATACGTGCGGTGGTGCTCGTTCTGATCGGGCTCGAAATGCGAGCCACGCTTGTCATCGAGCCGGGCGACCCGGACGGCGAGCATTCGCGGAACGATCCGCACGTTGGCATTGGCGGCGGTGCGCAGGCCGCCGTTTGAATCGAACTTCACATCAATGTCGAAGGTGTGCCGGTTGAGATTTGCGCGCTGGGAAACAGCATTCGAAACGCCACCCGGGTTGCCGAGGCCGTACAGAATGGCGTTGGGCCCGCGCGTGAAGCTGAGCCGGTCGGTGTTATATATATCAGCGGGCGCCACCGTCGGCAGGAAGTCGCGTTGACCGGAGGTGACGGAGAAACCGCGCGAGGTGTACGTGACGCTGGAAAACAATCCATTGTTGCCCGCCGCAGTCCCGAGCGGCGGATCGTCGGTGGTCGTGTTCGGCACGAACTTGAAGACTTCGTCGAGCGACGTGAGCCCGAGGTCGCGCATGAAGTCCGGCGTGATGATCGTCTCGGCGACCCCGGTGTCCTCAATCTTCGTATTCAGTCGCGTACCGGAAAGCGTCTGGCTCGCAAGGTAGCCGGTGTCCTTGGCCGAGCTGACTTCAAATGGCGTCAGTAGGACGGGCTCTGATGCGGCCGCGGCCGACGTGGCCGGCGCCGGCTCGGCTGAGCGCAGTGAATTCGTCCCGATGGCAAAAAGGGCGAACAGAGGGACAAGGATTGGGCGGGGTATCATGGGGTGGGTTCTTGCGAAGATAAGCCTCCATCAATCCTCGAGGGTGGGTGGTGGCTGTACTGCAGGATCACGGGTGCTGCGGACCCACTTGCGGAGCGCTATATACAGTCGATCGCGCTCAGCGCGGTGACTGGCGTCGCCGGCCAGATTCCGCATCTCGTCAGGATCGACGCGCAGATCATAGAGTTCGATTGCGGGAACCTTTCCTTCGAGACTCTGCGGGTCCATTTCCCTCAGGATCCGATATTGCTCCGGAAAGCGCTCCTTGTATTTGACCGTTTCGTCGTAGCTGCGATTGCGCCACGGCTTCCAGTCCTTGCTGTCGGCTTGCACCTGGCGCCACGGCGGCGTGAGTTTTTCCCGGTAAATTAATTTCCACCGGCCGTCGAACACACTGCGCTCCTGCATGCCATCATTGGGTAGCGGGCCTCGGTTCGAGATTTCGGCGAATATATAGTCATGCCCCTGAGCGCGTGGCGTGCCCGCCAGCACCGGTTTTAACGACATGCCATGCGTCTTGGGCAGTGGCTCCAAGCCGAGCAGATCGAGCAGGGTGGGCGTGAGATCGAGCGTACTGGCGAGCGCCTTGCTCCGGATGCCGCTTTGCAGCCCGGGGACGCGAATGATCAAGGGCGTGCGCAGACCGAGATCATAAAGCGTCATCTTGCCGTGCTGGAACGTGGGGCCGTGATCACCGAGAAAGACGACGATGGTGTTCGCTTCCTGTCCCGCGGCACGCAACGCGGCCAGTCCTTCGCCCACGCGAGCGTCCGCTTCCTCGATGGCGGCGAGATACTCCGACCAATCCTTGCGCACGACCGGTGTGTCCGGCAGGAAAGCGGGCAGCTTCACCTCGGCCGGATTGACGCGGATTTTCTGCTGGTCGCTGTTCGGATAGGGCCGGTGCGAGTTGGAGATATTATAAAACAGATGCCAGGGTTTGCCGGTCTGCCTGGCGCGTTCCAGGAACTCGGCCACGCCCGGGCGGCCGGCGCCTTTCCCCATGAATTCATCATAGGGGAACTTCTCGTTGGGCAACACATGGAGCTTGCTGGTCACCCCTTGGTAATAGCCGGCGGCGTGCAAGCGTTCGATGAGCGTTGGAATGCCATCATGGATACGATTGCGGAGAGCCAGGGGAGCCTTGCGTTCGGCCGCGGTGACGGCGGCTGCCGGCTTATGGTAGTTGAGTGTATTGTTGAGAATCCCGTTCGTGTGATTGTGCAGCCCTGTATAGATGGCCGCCTTCGAGGCGGAGCAGACCGGGTACACGACGAAGGCGTTTTCAAAATACACTCCCGTCCCCGCCAGGGAGTCCATGTGCGGCGTCTGGAGACCGGGCGTGCCGATAAAGCCGAGCTGCGCTCCCTGATCTTCGGTGAGGATGAAAAGTAGATTCGGCCTTGCGGTGGTCGCCGCCGTCGCCGGCAGCGACCACGCTTCCACCGCGACGAGGAGCGAAAGCGTGAAGAGCGTGAGCTTCATGGGATTGATCGGACGGGCCGCCAGGTACCGGAAATCAGGGCCATGACTTCAGCGTTGTGCCCACCCGGGCGCGGATGTTTTTCCTTTTGGATCCGTTCCCGATTCGGGCCGGTTGGCATTGGCTCTCTGTTTCCGCTTCGCCGTCGGCGGGGATGCCGCAGAATCGATGGGCGGTCCGCTTGGGAGGAACTTCTCTCCGCCGTCCTTGAGTCGACGGTAAATCGGTTCGCCGCCGGCGTCGCGAAGGCGGGTGGCGGTGACGGCGGCCCAATCATTCCACCGCTTCTCGAGTCGCGCGAAATCCGCTGGCTGCTCCCGCGAGAGATCATTGAGTTCGGTGCGATCGTTCGAAAGGTTGAAGAGCTGCCAGGGGCGGTTCCAATCGGAGACGAGCTTCAGGTCCCCCACGATCACGGCCCGATGATCGAAGAGCTGGAAATAGAGCGCATCGTGGGGCGCACGCTGTTCCCCGAGCAGAATGGGACGAAGACTTTTGCCGGGGAGCGTCGCTTTCGTGGCGACGGCGGGCTGCGGCGGCTGATTCGATCCGGCGACATCAACGAGCGTCGCCATTAAATCAATAATGTGCGCCGGCTGATCGGTGATCGTGCCTGGCACTTTGACGGCGGCGGGCCAGGAGACGATGCAGGGCGTGGCGCTTCCACCATTGAACATATTGCGCTTGTAGTGGCGAAATGGAGTCGCGCTCAGATTTGCCCAGCCGAGGCCATAGCCGAGATGCCCCGTGCCGTTGAGCAGCGGTTCGATTTGGCGATCGGATGCCCGGCCGTGATCGTACGGACTCGGCCCGTTGTCGCTGAGGAAGATTACGAGGGTGTTTTTCTCCTGACCGAACTCCGCGACCTTTGCCAGCACCCGCCCGATCGCCTGGTCCATCCGATCGACCTGCGCAGCGTAAACGGCCATCCGTGCATCTTCGAAATTCTTCTCGTCATCCGTCAGCGAATCCCATGCGGGAATCGTCTCGGGCCTCGGCGAAAGCGCCCATTCCTTTTTCGTGATGCCCAGCTGAATCTGCTTTTGATAACGCTGCTCGCGCAGCCGATCCCACCCGGTGCGATATTTGCCCCGATACTTCGCGATGTCTTCCGGCCAGGCTTGCAACGGCGCGTGCGGCGCGTTGAACGCGAGATACATGAAGAACGGTTGGTCCGGATGCGGTTGGCGCGAGTCGGTGATGAACGTGATGGCGTAATCTGCATTCGCGTCCGTCGTGTAGAATTTCCCGTCGTTCCCCGGTCTGAACGGTTTGGCGTCGAGCCGGTGGGAGGGATTGCCCTTGAAGTAGTCGCTGCCGCCGCTGAGGTGACCGAAATAGTGATCGAAGCCGCGCTCCACCGGATTTCCGTCGAGATGCCACTTTCCAATGGCGAAGGTGGCGTAACCCGCCGAGCGCGCCGCCTCTCCCATAGTCAGCCCATGTTTCACCCCCAAGCCGGTGTCCTGCCAATATTGTCCACTCATCAGTGACGCCCGCGTCGGCTCACACTTCGCGGAGTTGAAGAAGGAGGTGAACTTCACCCCGTGCGCCGCCAGGCGATCCAGATTGGGCGTCGCAATCTCGCCGCCATAGCAGCCGAGGTCAGAGTACCCCATGTCGTCGGCCAGAATCAGAATGACATTGGGTCGCGCGTCGGCGGCGTGGAGTGTCACCGGCACCAGCATCACCACGAGCCCCAGGAGCGCGGCGCTCAATCGGGAGCGGGTTGGACGATGAATCGTTGCGGCGGGCAGTTGCGGGATCATGACTTGGGGGGTGAGCCGAGAAATCGAAAATTGAAGCGCCCGTCCGGGGCCGCGTCG
The DNA here is from genome assembly GCA_038204695.1 of Opitutales bacterium. GTDB lineage: Bacteria > Verrucomicrobiota > Verrucomicrobiia > Opitutales > Opitutaceae > ER46. Next base: position 15,534 of record JBBRCR010000034.1, read on the forward strand.
CCGCGCAAATATATATCCATCATGTCGCCCGGCTTCTGCGGATGGTCCCACCACTTGAAATCGAAGCTTATAGCGTCCCCGCTGGCCAGGCCGATGGCGGTGCGCGGAACCGCCAGCATCAGTTCATTGCCGTCGATTACGAGCGGCACTTTCGCGACCTTCTCCCAATTCGCGCCGCCGGTATTTCGCTCCAACCAGGTTTCAGAGCCGTCGATTGTCCGGTTGAGCATCCAGTCGTAGCCTTCCCAGCCCGTGCGGCGGTTTTGATCGGTATCGATCAACAGCAACATTCCGGTCGCAGCGTCCGGGCCGGCGAGCGGCTGGCGGGCTTGCGCGTAGAAATACACGTGCGTCACGTCGCGGGCCACCTTCATTCGCACGAGATCATGGCGGCCGCTGGTATTGATATAGCGCCGGGCGCCCTGGCCGAACTCCCGGCGATCGTTGTCGAAGGCGTGATCCGTGAATTCCGGCCGCACATCGGCCCATTGCTTGAATCCACCGGCAAGCGCGATCGTCCTCGGCGCGGACGCCGCGGGCAGCGGGAGATGGCCCTTGTAGCGTCGAACGCCCTCGACCAGTTGATAATAATAATTGTCGTTGTGCAGTCCGGCGACCGGCTCGATGTCGCGGCTGTATTCCTGATCGTATTGATCCACGAATACGACGGGCAGATTGGGCCGGCTGTATTTGCCGGCGGTCCACTCGTTCCAGCCGGTCACCATCACGAACGGAGGATCGAGCTCAAACGCGCGCCGCCACTGCTCGGCAAAGTTGTAGCCATGGTTTACCGCGCCCGGCGACGTGTCTTTCTTGCCGTCGTGGAAGCTGCGGCCGCGCGCGTTGCCCTGGCTCATGTTGGTCACCTTGCCATCGCTATCGCGGAGATTCTGGGCAACCGAGACGTTCACCTGCTCGGGTACGGCGGGGTTGGCGTCGTAGCTGTAGACCTGCGGGTAAGTGGCTTCCCAGTGCCAGGCGTTGTGCGTGTTCACGAGCGTGAACGGCCAGTGCGCCTTCCGCAGCGTGAAGAACGCCGCGACTTCCGCGCTCGCCTCCTTCGGGTCACAGATCAGGAGCGGCTTGCCCTGCCAGCGAAACCAGAGGTCCGGGTACCGTGCGGGCTTATAGAGATCGTTATAGAGTTCCTGCGCCGTCTCGCCGGCCTTCGTGTTGACCATGAAACAAATCTGCGGTGTCCGGCCGCCCTCCTTGCGCACCTGGCTCCACACTTCGCAGATCTTGAGGTAAACATCGCGGTAGGTGCGGCGGTTCGTGGTGTCGAAGATCACCGTGTCGATCCCCGCGTCGGCGAGCAGGGTCGCATGGCGCCGCAGCACCCACGGATCCATCGAGTGATAATAGCCGTAGAGCGGCTCCGCCCAATAATACGGACCGCGCGGACCCCACAATGGCGAATCGGGCTTGGTCAGGATGTCCGGATCCTTTGCCAGAATCGTCGCTATATTATTAGGCAGGGTGGGGCTGTCGATGGCGTGGGTGAGAAAATAGAAGATCCCGACCGTCCGGTTGGGACGGATACCATTCGTTTTCGCTGCCGTGGGCAGCGTGCGGTCGAGCGCGTCGGTCGCGGGCCACGGTGTGCCGGGATTAATCGCCTCGGGCGGCGTGAACGCTCGGGTGGTCCGCGTGCCCGGGACGGCACAACCGGCGAGCGTCAGGCCGAGCAGGCCAATAAATTGGATTCGTGATGTCATTGCGCGAAATGAGTAACGGATCATCCCGGGTATTTCCTACCGCGGCCTGTGGCCGTAACCAAAGGTCTGTGGATGAGACACAGAGGTCACAGAGGGGAAATGGAGGTCACGGAGAAAGGCAGATGTTGGTTGGTATGTCTGGTCTCCTCTGTGTCCTGTGGTTCGACCTCTGTGCGCTCTGTGACCAAAAAGGTTCTTTCATTCAGCCTATGAAATTTCCGTGCTAACGCCGCTTGCCGGCGGCGGGATTTTTTCGCGTGGGCCCCTGGGCGTTATAGGCTGGATTCGGCTTGGGAATGACGGCAGCCGTTTTATCGAGAAACTGGTCGAGTCGCCGCGCGAGCTGTCGCACGCGCTCGGGCTGCGCGTCCGCCAGGTTGTGGCGCTCACCCGGATCGTTGGACAAATCGTAGAGCTCATGGCGATCGGTTTGATCGGCGTTGTCGCAGTAAAACCGGATTAATTTCCACTGACCCACGCGCACGGAGCTGGCCGGCGCCGCGGGCGTCGGCGCAGGCATGCCTTCAAACTCGCCGCGCGCCTGGCCATGCGGGAAATGGCAGAAGATTTCCTCACGGACCGCCTGGTTCTGCTCGAGCGCCCGCCGCTGGCTGACGCCGTCGAAGCGAACGCCGGCCGGCAGTTGCCAGGCAAGCATGTCCGCGAACGTCGGAAAAAAATCCGTGCTCTGGACGAGCGCATCACTCACCGCGCCCGGCTTCACCTTGCCCGGCCAGACCACGAGCAGCGGCACGCGCGTACCAGCTTCGTAGATGGTGCCCTTGCCGGCCCGCAGCGGTTGCGCATTCGTGACCGGCACCGTGTGAAACTCGGCCGGCATGTGCTCCTTGTTCGGCACAAAAAAGGGCCCGTTGTCGGAGGTGAAAATGATGATCGTGTTGTCCAGCACGCGCGCTTTCTCGAGCGCAGCGACGAGCCGGCCGACGACTTCGTCCAGTGTTTCCAGCATGCCCGCATAAACCGGATTGCGCTGGAGCGAGGAGGAGTCGGCCTTCGCGCGATACTTTGCGATCTGCGCTTCCTTCGCCTGCCACGGCGAGTGCACTTCGAACGCCCAGTAATTCAGGAAGAACGCCCGATCCTTGTGCTGTTCGATGAACTTCACCGCTTCGTCCGCGACCAGGTCTTCGAGATTATCGCCGGGTTTGCCGTGGTTTTTCCAGACGGGAAACGGGTGGAAGAAGCCCTTGGGCAGCGGGCTGGGCGCCGATGTATGCGGAATGTCGATATCGAATCCGTGCTCCAGCGGACTGTAGGGTTCGGCGCCCAAATGCCATTTGCCAAAATGAGCGGTGGTATAGCCTTCGGCCTTGAAGGCCTTCGCGAGCGAATAGTAATCAATCTTCAGCCGGGTGACGCTTTGCGCGAGCAGCGCTTTCTGATTGGGCGTTGCTTTTGGCGCCAGGCCTTTTTCGAGGATCACTTCCGGCAGATGGCAAACGGGCGCGGTGATCCCAATCCGCGCTGGGAAGAGCCCGGTCATGATGCTCGAGCGGGTGGGCGAGCAGAGCGGACTCGCCGAGTACGCCTGGTTGAACGTCATGCCGCGCTTTGCCAGCGCGTCGATGTTGGGCGTTTCGTGAAACTTGCTTCCGTAGAGCGAGAGATCATTCACGCCGAGGTCGTCCGCGAGAATGAAGACGACGTTGGGCCGCGTGGCTCTCGCCGCCGGTGCGTCCGTCGCGGCAAGCGCGAAGGCTCCGTAACTGCAGAGCGTCAGGGCAGGCAGCGAAAGCTTCATTCGCGGTTTTTCCTTTTTTGTTTCGCGTTCGGCCGGGCGGTCGCCGCGGCGGCGGGCTTCTTCTCCACATGCGCATCGAAGAACACCTGATCCTGGGGATGCGTCTCGGTGGGCAAGCCCGGTGTCTGCAACGTGGCGTCCCACGCCTTCAGTCGCGCCTGCAGCCGTTCCACGATCTCCGGTTGTTGCGCGAGAAGATTGTGCGTCTCGCCCTCGGGCGCACTCGTGTCGAAGAGGTAACGCTGATTCGGCCCAAGCAGGATCAGTTTCCACTTGCCTTCGAGCACGGCCGCCTGCGTGCGCCAGCGCCAGAACAGCGCGTCGTGCGGCTCGGCGGATTTTTCCCCGGTGAGAAACGGTACGAGGTTCACGCCGTCGAGCGCCGCCGCGGGTGGCAGGCCGGCGAGCGCCACCGCCGTCGCGGCCACGTCGAGCGAGCTGATCATCGGCGTGAAAACCTTTCCTGCCGGGAGCGTGCCCGGCCACGCGGCGACAAACGGTGTGCGCACGCCGCCGTCGGTGAGCATGCCTTTTTCGCCGGTCAACGGGAGATTGAGCGAACCGTTCCAGGCGCCGGCTTTCAGCGGCGCGCCATTGTCGCCGATGAAGAAGATCAGGGTGTTTTCCTCGATCCCGCGCGTCCGTAGCGTCGCGCGGATTCGACCGATGCCGTCGTCCATCGCGGCGATCATGGCGAGCGCCTGACGCCGCTCCTTTGGCAGATGCGCCGGGGTCTGGGCGAACCACGGTTCGGGCGAGTCGAGCGGGACATGCGGAGTGTAGTAAGCGAGATAGAGAAAGAACGGGTCGCGCTCGTGCCGCTCGATAAAGGAAACCGCGGCGTCGCTCTGCCACACGCACCGGAAGCGCGCATCGTTGAGCCGCTGCGGCGCGTTGGGCAGCCGCGCGCCTTTGAGGTCATGCGAGGCGATGAACGTATTCATCGCGCCCGTATAGTAATCCTCGAAACCCTGTGCGAGAGGCAGAAACGCGAGCGGGTCTCGTGCCGCGGGATTCGATTTCGCGTTTGGTGCCGGCGGCGGTGGCTCGAGGTGCCATTTCCCGACCTGTCCGGATATATAACCTGCCGCCTTGAGCCGCTCCGCTATAGTCAGCTCCGCCAGCGGCAGCGGGCCCTTCGTGTTATCGTCGACGCCGAAGCGCTGCTGGTAACGTCCCGTAATCACACCCGCGCGCGAAGGCACGCATTGCGGCGCCGATACATAGCCACGGGTGAACCGCACGCCGTCGCGCGCGAGAGCATCGAGATTGGGCGTGCGGATGTCCTTGTCCACGCCCTGTGCGCCGAGGTCGGCGAATCCGTGATCGTCGCTGTATATAAGGATGATATTGGGCTTCGCGGTGGCCGCAGCGCCGAACATGGCAGCTGGTGCGAGCGAAAGAGCGGAAAGCAGCAGCGGGGTGATGGCGGCGGATTTCATCAAGGATGCGTGAGCTCGGCGCGTTCCTGCGAATATTTGCCCCACAGGGCGTCGAGCCGCGTGGCCAGTTCCGCTTCGGTGCCGACGGCGAGCCAGTAGCGGTAGCGATACGTCGATTTCGGGCCGAGTAGCACGCGGTCAATCGGCGCGACATGCATGCACGGACCGGCCGCGGGATCGTCACTGTTGCCTCCGGCATGCGGCCCGAAATTCCATGGCTGCGTCGCCACCGGGCTGAACACCGCCACGCCCTGCCCGTTCGGCGCGAACAACGCCATGGCTTTTCGCGGCGGCTGCGTCTTGCCCCACGGCGGACCGGGCGGCTGCGATTCCGCACGCCACTGTCCATCGCCCAGATAACTTTTGATCGTGCTGAAATTGCGCGTGAAGTAGCAGGCCGGGATCTCCTGCGGCGAGAGTTTCGCCGGCCCCCACCGATCGTTATCCGCGCGTTGCGCGATGAATTCGCAGCGCACCACGACCACATTGGGCATCGCCGGCTCGCACGTGGTCCACTGACGCATCAGCGCCGCCGCTTCTTCATTCGGCATGTCCCAGAGCTTCGGCACGGTTTCCGCGAAGAGCGTGTGATCATCGATCCGCTTGAACGCGTTGACGCGCGCCCACGACGACACGCCGCCGCCCTGGATGGGATTCCACGACCAAGGGCTCCAGGCTTTGCTCTGGCCCTCGGCTTTCCGATCCAGACGAAGTCCCGCGTAATACGACTGCTGGATCAGCCGCCCCGGGTCGGCCGAGTTGACCATGTTTTTTGGATACGCGGTCCACGAGAGCCACGTGATGGCGGCGCCCTTCGCGCGATCGATGCCAACTTTGACGGTGCCGTTGTCAGCGACCAGCAAGTCTTCCGAACGCGCGGGTGCGCTCCAGGCAAGGCTTGCGGCGGCCAGCGAGCACAGCAGGGCTGGGAGAAGACGATGGTCGGCGGACATCACGCGCGACGGCTCGGAACTCCGGCGGGAACGTCAGCGACCTGCGGTGCGCGCACCAGAGGCGGTCGAGGGCAACGGTTTTGAATCATGCGGAAACGGGTAATTTGTCGGGGCAACTTCGAGACCGATGCAGCGCAAACAGGCATGCGAGCACCAGGGGACAGGTATTAATAGGAAACGATTCCTTTTTCAGATTGTAATCAAGGAAAAATCTGTTGGCGTCAGAAAATTCTCCGCCGTGCGTGCTCCCCGCCCCTGCCGGAGCACCCGATGCTAAACCGTTTCATCTCACCTGCCGCGTTAGGTCTTGGCGCGTTCCTCTATCTGGCCGGCTCAACCGGAATTTGCGCTCCGGTCTTTCCCGCCGGTTCCGCCGCGCGGCCCGAACCAAGCCCGCTCACCGCCTGGTTCATGCCGCCGACCCGCGTCGTCTGGACCAGCCCGGCCGGCACCGCGAACACGGCCAATCTGATCGGCGGAAAACGCGGTCAGGCGCTCCTCAAGGATGCGCAGCCACCGTGCGTGCTCGCCCCCGCTGCGGATGGGAAAGCGGGCGGGGGAGCGCTCCTCGACTTTGGCACCGAGCTCACCGGCAACCTCGAAATCATTACGCCGATGACGACGGAAAAAGCGCCGCCGCTCGTGCGTATCCGTTTTGGTGAGTCGGTGAGCGAGGCGATGGCCGAACTCGGCGGCGACGCCAACGCGCAGAACGATCACGCGCTGCGCGACCAGACCGTGCGGCTTCCCTGGCTCGGCAAGATTACGGTGGGCCCAAGCGGTTTTCGTTTCGCGCGGATCGACAATGTGGATCCGAAGAACGCGGTCCACCTCACCGAGGTGCGCGCCGTTTTGCTCATCCGCGATGTGCCGCAGATCGGCGCGTTCCACTGCGACGACGAGCGGCTCAACCGCATCTGGCAGGTCGGCGCGTACACGGTTCAACTGAACATGCAGGATTACCTGTGGGATGGCGTGAAGCGCGACCGCCTCGTGTGGATCGGCGACATGCATCCCGAGGTCGCCACAATCAACGCCGTGTTCGGTTTCAACGAGGTCGTTCCGCGCAGCCTCGATCTCACGCGCGACGTCACGCCGCCGACGCAGTGGATGAACGGCATCAGCTCCTACTCGATGTGGTGGGTGCTCATTCACGAGCAGTGGTGGCTGCACCACGGCGACGAGGCGTACCTCGCCGCCCAAAAAATCTACCTGCGGGCATTGCTCAGAAGACTCGCCGCGCTCGTCGGCCCCGACGGGCACGAGCGCATCGACGGCATGCGTTTCCTCGACTGGCCGAGCTCACCCAACAAGCAGGGCGTCACCGCCGGCCTTCAAGCTCTCCTCGTCATGACGCTCGAGTCCGGCGCCCGGCTGATGACCGTGCTCGACGACGCAGCGACCGCGAAGTTGTGCGCGGACGCCGCCGCCCGCGGTCACCAAGTCGTGCCGCCCGTGAACGCTTCGAAGTCCGGCGCGGCGCTGCTGGCGCTCGCCGGCATGACCGACGCGAAGCAAACCGCCGCTGACGTGCTCAAGGTCGGCGGGGCAAAAAACATTTCCACCTTCTACGGCTACTACGTGCTTCAGGCGCTGGCGAAGGCGGGCGAGACGGACACCGCGCTCGATTTCATCTCGCAATATTGGGGCGCGATGCTCGACCTCGGCGCCACGACGTTCTGGGAGGATTTCGATCTCGCGTGGACGGACAATGCGGCGCGCATCGACGAACTGGTGCCGGCGGGAAAGAAGGATGTCCACGGCGGTTATGGCGCGTATTGCTATATTGGATTCAGGCACAGCCTCTGCCACGGCTGGGCCAGCGGACCGACCGCCTGGCTGAGCGAAAATGTGCTTGGCATCACACCGCTGGAGCCGGGCTTCAAACGCGTCCGCATCGCCCCGCAACTCGGCCGGCTCCAATGGGCCGAAGGCGCGTACCCGACGCCGCTTGGCCCGATCAAGGTTCGCCATGAGCGCCAAGCCGATGGTTCCGTAAAATCCAACGTCGACGTGCCCGCCGGCGTTGTTGTCGTGCGTTGATCGTAATTTGTTTCCGGCACCCGCGTACATCGCGCGCGGATTATCGCCGATCTCCTCATTCCCATGACCATGCTGACCTCACTGTTTCCCCTGCGTCTTTCGGTCCTAAAAACAACCACCGCCGTCGTGGCTGCGAGCGCCAGCGAGTGGACTCATGCGCGTACCCGGCTGCGGCTCCCTTTCGCCTCCCTTGCGGCGTCATTGTGCCTCGGACTTTTGCTCGCCGCACTGCCTTCATTCGCCGCGCAGACCATGCCCGAGCCGGCCGGCGCGGATACGGCCGGCTTCGTGCCGATCTTTGACGGCAAGAGTCTCACCGGCTGGGACGCGAATCCCGTTTACTGGCGCGTCGAAGCCGGTGCGCTCGTCGGTGAGGTCACGCCCGAAACGCTGCTCAAGGCGAACTCGTTCGCGATCTGGCGCGGTGGGGCGCCCGCCGATTTCGAGCTGAAGGTCGAGTATCGCGTCAGTGCGCTGGGCAACAGCGGAATCAACTACCGCAGCGTCGAGGTGCCGGCGCCCGCCTTTGCGCTGAAGGGCTACCAATGCGACATCGACGGACCGAACCGCCACACCGGCCAGAATTACGAGGAGCGCGGCCGCACGTTTCTCGCGCTTCGCGGCCAAATCACGCGGCTCATGCCGGGGGCGAAGCCCGCGATCATCGGCGAGGTGGGCGACAAGGACGCGCTCGCTGCGTTCGTGCGGGCCGGCGAGTGGAACCAGGTTCACCTGATCATTCGCGGCAATGTCCTCACGCACATCATCAACGGCCACGCCATGAGCCTCGTCATCGACGAGGACCCGGTCGCGCGCATGGCGGCCGGCCTCATCGGCGTGCAGGTGCATGTCGGGCCGCCGATGAAAATCGAATACCGCAATTTTCTCCTGAAGGTTTTGCCGGCAGTCGGCTCCGCGTCGACCCCGGCGAAGTAACGCCCCTCACGCCTTTTCCCCGCTCGATGAAATCCCCGCTTTCATTTCTCCTCATGGCGCGCGCGCCGCTCGTGCCGTTGCTGGCGCTGCTGCTGACCGCTCCGATTTTCGTCCGGGCACAAGCAGCGTCGGCGGCGATCAAAGTCGTCGAACTGCGCTGCGAGTATCTCGTCTCGCCCGAAAACATCGAGACGCCCGCGCCCCGGCTCTCCTGGCGCATCGAATCCGACCGCCGCGGCGCGGCGCAAACCGCGTGGCAGGTCCGCGTGGCTTCGAGCGCCGAAAAACTGGCGCGCGGCGAGGCCGACCTCTGGGACAGCGGCCGGGTGACCGGCGACGCCACGAACCAAATTCCCTATGCGGGCCGCCCGCTCGCCTCCCGCACGGAGTGCGTGTGGCAGGTGCAAGTTTGGGATGAAGCGAATCGAGCGTCCGGCTGGAGCGCGCCGGCTCGCTGGACGATGGGATTGCTTCAACCGTCGGATTGGCGCGCGAAATGGATCGCTTATCGCGACGAGGAGCCGTTGCACACCGACCGCAAAAAACTGCATCTGCCGCCGGCGCACCATTACCGGAAAATTTTTTCCACGACGAAAACCGTGCGACGCGCGACCGTCTACGCGTCGGCCCTCGGCATCTATGATCTTTATTGCAACGGCCAGCGCGTCGGTGACGCGTATTTTCAACCGGGCTGGGCGGATTATCTGCAACGCAGCTATTATCGCAGCCATGATGTGACGGCGCTCGTCCGCTCGAGCAGCCGCAACGCCCTCGGTGCGGTCGTCGCCGAAGGTTGGTATTCCGGATACGTTGGTTACGGTCTCCTCGTTGGCTACGGTCCGAACAAGGTCGGCCGCTATTTCTACGGCAAGACGCCCGCGTTTCTCGCGCAGCTCGAAATCGATTACACCGATGGTTCGCACGAAACGGTCATCACGGACGAGAGCTGGCGCGTGACTGATCGCGGACCGACCCGCGAAGCCGATCTGATTATGGGCGAGGCCTATGATGCGCGCGCCGAGTTGGGCAACTGGTCCGCGCCGGATTACGACGCGACGGCGTGGGCCGCGGTGGTGCCGGCGGAGTCCAATCCGCGGCCGAAAGCGGTATACTCCGACGCCGCGGGCCAGCGCGAAGTGGATCTCGGTTTCGTCAAGCCGCCCGTCATGCAGGCCTACGCCGCGCCGCCGATTCGCGTCACGCAGGAGCTCGCGACCAGGAAGGTGACTGAACCGAAGCCGGGCGTTTTCGTTTTTGATCTCGGCCAGAACTTTGCGGGGATCGTGCGGCTGAAAGTCAAAGGCGCCGCCGGCACGCAGGTCCGCCTGCGCTATGGCGAGATGCTGCACCAGGACGGTTCGATCATGACCGAGAATCTCCGCAAGGCGCGCGCGACTGATTTCTACACGCTGCGGGGCGATCCGGCGGGCGAGACCTGGTCACCGCGTTTCACGTACCATGGATTTCAATACGTCGAGCTCACCGGCCTGCCGGCCGCGCCCAGCCTCGATGCGATCACGGGCCTGGTGCTGCACAATGACACCCCGCTCGCCGGCAGCTTCGAGTGCAGCGACCCGGTGCTCACGCAGTTTGGCCGCAACGCCCAATGGACGCAGCGCGCCAACTTCGTCGAAATCCCCACCGACTGCCCGCAACGCGACGAGCGGCTTGGCTGGATGGGCGACGCCCAGGCGTATGTCCGCACCGCCACCTTCAATGCCGACGTGGCCGCGTTCTTCACGAAGTGGGTCGATGACGTGCGTGAGGCGCAGCGCAGCTTCGGCGCGTATCCCGATTATGCACCGTATCCGATGGCGCATGGCGGCGCCGGCAAGACGTTCGGCACCGGCTGGACCGACGCCGGCATCATCTGCCCCTGGACCATCTGGAAAACCTACGGCGACCTCCGGATGCTCGAGCGTCATTGGAATTCCATGACGCGGTTCATGGAGTGGCGCCACGCCAGCACGACCCCGGACGGCCTGGGCACCAGCCTCGGCAACCCGTGGGGTGACTGGCTGAACGTGGACGAGACCACGCCGGTCGAGTTCATCGACACCTGTTACAATGCGCTCGATTGCGCGTTGATGGCGGAGATGGCGGAGGCGCTCGGCCGTCCGCTCGAGGCGGCGAATTATCGTGCGCGCCGGGCCAAGACGCAGGCTGCATTCACGAAGACGTACACCACGCCCGACGGCACGCTCACGGTGGAAACCCAGACGGCGTATGTGCTCGCGCTTTCCGTCGGGCTCATTCCGGAAAAACAAATCGCGCCGGCGGCCACCACGCTCGCCGTGCGGATCGCGAAGAACGATCATCGCATGGCGACGGGTTTCCTCGGTACGCGTTCGCTGCTGCCCGCGCTCTCCGCGAGCGGCCATCACGATCTGGCGGTGCGCCTTTTCCAGAGCCGGAAATTTCCCAGCTGGGGTTACGAAGTGTCGAACGGGGCGAATTCGGTCTGGGAGCGTTGGGACAGCTTTACGACCGAGCACGGCTTCAACGGCGCCAATGGCAAACAGAACGCCGCAATGAACAGCTTCAGCCATTACGCGTTCGGCGCGGTGATGGAGTGGGCCTATCGCGTGCTCGCCGGCATCGACACCGAGGGCGCCGGCTACCGTCGCATCGTGATCCGGCCGCGTCCGCCGACGCCGGGCAGCAATCCCGACCAGGCGCCGATCAACTGGGTCAAGGCGCACTACGATTCGATCAACGGCCGGATCGCCAGCGCGTGGAAACTCGACGGTGGCGTGTTCACGCTCGATGTGACGATTCCCGCCAACACCACCGCGAGCGTCTTCCTGCCCAACGCCACGGCTGACCGCGCGACCGAAGGCGACCAGCCGCTCGCGAGCGCGAAAATTACCGGTATCCGCAGCGCCAACACGGAGGGCGATGCGCTGCGCGTCGATGTCGCGGCGGGCACGTATCGCTTCACGGTGCGGAATGCTCGCTGACCGGACGCGACCGCCGCGTCGAAACCACCTGCTGCCATGAACCTGTTTCGTCTGCTCGCGTTTTCAGTTTTTGGCGTCGCGGCCGCCGGGGCGGCGCCCACCACGACGGCGGCCGCGCCGAAACCGGCACGCCCCAACGTCGTGTTTATTCGCGCCGACGATCTGGGCTGCGTGGACATCAACGCGTACGCGGCCCGTCTGACCGACGCGAAGCCGGCGGAGATGTTTTATGAGACGCCGCCGTTCGATCGGCTGATTAGCCAGAGCAACGCGTTCAGTCAGGCGTATGCCTGCCAGTTGTGTTCACCGACGCGTGCCGGGGTGCTGACCGGACGAATTGCGGCGCGGATTGGCGTGACGACGGCGACACCGGGTTCTGTGCGGACGTTCTACAACCAGGGACTCACGCCGGCGCCCGGCTATCTGGCGAACGATGCGGCGTACTGGGGCGATCCGATCAAAATACAGCAGGCGCTGCTCAACGGCTCGACGCTCGATGCGCTGCCTTCGGGCCAGCCGCTCGATCAAGGTCGCAACGAGCTGACTCTGGCCGAGGCGCTGACGGACCATCACTCCGCGTTCATCGGCAAATGGCACCTCGGCAGCCATGGCGCGCGTGGCTGGCAGCCCCATGACCAGGGCTTCGAGGAGCTGGCCTACACGGACGAGGGTGGCTCGGTCTATTTCAACGGGAGGAACGGGTGGGATAACCGCAAGAAGACGTTCCCGAAGATGGCGCAACCCGAGCTGCTGGCGGGTAAGGCTGGTCCGGATACGGGGATGGAGTACCTCACGGATTCGCCGCCGGGAGTGGCGCCGGTCTTTGACCGGCGTTCCGCCAGTCGGAGACTGGCGCTACGGGCGAAAACGCGCGCCCAGGGTGCGAAATTTCCCGGTTAAGCGGTCGCCTTGGATCGTCCTGTCACGCCCTCCGTGCCGCCTGACCCTTTTCCCCCGCGGTTTCCGGCGCGCCTGCCGATTCGCACCAAGTTCACCTGGGCGCTTGGTTCGCTCGGGGACAACTACGCGGGCAATACGATCGGCCAGCTGAAGGACGCGGTTTACACCGTCGCGCTGGGTGTGCCGCCCGAACTCATCGGCTGGGCGCTGTCCGTGCCGCGTTTGCTCGACGCCTTCTTTGATCCGGTGGTCGGCCACTGGTCCGACCACTGGCGCGGCCGCTGGGGACGCCGTCGGCCGTTCGTCTTTGCGGGCGCCATCGCGCTCGGCGTATCCATGATGTTCTTATGGCTGCCGCCGGCTGGCCGCGGGTGGAGCCACCCGGCGCTCGCGGCCTATTTCCTCTGCGCCACGATGCTGTTTTACGCGGCGTACAGTATTTTTCTGGTGCCGTATCGCGCGCTCGGGCTCGAGCTGACGAGCGATTACCACGAACGCACCCGGCTGCAGGGCTGGGGCATGATGGTGGGCCTCGTGGGTGGCCTCGGCCTGCCGTGGCTCTACAAGCTCGCGCTCATTTGCGGAGGCGCGAGCGGAATGGCCGACGCCACGGCCGACGTGATCGTGCGTGGCGCCCGCTGGGTGGGCGCCGGCGTGGGTGCGTTGATTCTCATCACGTGCCTCGTGCCGGCTTTGGCGTGCCGGGAAAAGATCCGCGCCGCCGCCGCGACGAAAATCACGCTCCGCCGCGCGTTGATGGAGACCGTGCGCAACCGGCCGTTCCTGCACATGCTCGCCATGAATTTTTGCGCCACGGTGGGAATGTATGCGCCGGTCACCGTCTCGCTGTTGGTGAGCATCTATTTTCTTTTTCAAGGGGATCAGGACGCCGCGGCGAGTCTCACCGGTTACCTTGGCATGGCGCAGATGCTCGGGTCGCTGGCGGGTGTTCCGGTGAACACCGGTGTCTCGGTGCGCCTCGGCAAGCGCAACGCCGCGCTGGTGTCGCTCGCGATCAGCGCCGCCGGTTTTGCCTCGCTCTGGTGGACGCTGTTGCCGGCGCATCCGTATGCCGCCGTCGTATCCAATCTTCTGATTGGCTGGGGCATGCAGGGCGTATGGCTCATGTCTGCGACCATGAACGCCGACGTGTGCGACAGTGACGAACTCGTCACCGGCCACCGCCGCGAGGGGGTTTACGGCGCCGTGTTTGCACTGGAGCAGAAGATCGCCTTCGCCGTGGCGGCGCTGCTGGGCGGTTATCTCGTCAGCCGCTGCGGCTATCAGACGAGTTCCACCCCGACGCTACCGACTTTGCTCCAGTTGCGCAGCACGCTTGTGCTCACGCCGATGACGGGGATGGGCCTCGCTGCCGTGGCGATTGCCGGCTATTCTTTGACTCGCACCCGGGTGGACGAAATCCAGGCGATACTCGCGGACCGACGAACCTGATTATTTCCGCGCCTTCGCCCAAATCCCGGCCATTTCTAAATCCTACCCATGAGAGCCCGTCTGATTGATGTCGCCGCCCGCGCGGGAGTCGCGCCCAACACGGCGTCGACCATTCTCAACAACCGGCCGGATTCGTGGGCCTCGAAGGAGACGCGCGAGCGCGTGCTGCTCGCAGCGAAGGAGCTCAATTACCGTCCCAGCAAGGCGGCGCTCGGCGTGCGGCTCGGACGCTTCAACACGATCGGGCTCGTCATGCCGGATCTGCACAATCCGTTTTACCCGGTGCTGGCGGATTACCTGGACGAGGCGGTGGCTGCGCATGGATACGATCTCATTCTCGAACACAGTCGCAACAATCTCGCGTCCGAGCAGCACAGCTTTCAATCGATTCTCGACCGGCAGGTGGATGGCGCGGCGTTGATCGTGAGCGATCCCGATTTGCACCGTCCATTCCTGACCGCGCTGGCGACGAGCGGCCCCCCGGTGGTGGCGCTGGCGGCGAAACCGGACGTGGCGCTGCCCGTCGATTCCGTCGTCAGCGATTTCTCGCAGGGGTTTGCGCAAGCGATCGACCATCTCGTCGCGCTCGGTCACCGGCGTTTCGCCTTCCTCTGCGCGCTGGCCAAAGGGCAGGACGACGGGCGCCGACCTGAGCTGTATCGCAGTCTGCTGGGCGCGAAGGGTATTCATCCCGGGGATATATTTTTTGTGCCGTGCGAGCATCACATCGCGAGCGCCCGCGACGCGTTTCGTGCGCTGCTGCGCGCGACCAAAGCCCGGCGGCCCACCGCCTTGATCGCGTTGAACGATCTGTCCGCCATTGGAGCGATGCGTGCCGCGGCGGACGAGAAACTGGTCGTGCCGCGGGATATTTCCGTGATCGGCGTCGATAATATTCCGCTGGGCGAATTCCTGCCCGTGGCCCTGACGACGATTGCGCAGCCGATCAAGGACATGGTCGCGCGCACCGCGAGTTTGCTGATCCAACGGATCGAAGGGAAATCATCCGCGCGTCCGTCGCAGACGATTTTCCCGACCGAACTGATCGTGCGCGAAAGCACGGCGCAGCCGCCGGGCTGAGGGACTTTTTCCGACGGCGCGCACTGCACGTGCATCCGTGACGGCGAACTCTGCTCCGTGGCTGCGAGCGCCAGCGAGTGGATGGCGTCTTCTGCGTCTTCCATGTCTTCGCAGTCTTATGCGTCTTCC
>JBBRCR010000035.1:0-29899 GCA_038204695.1 Opitutales bacterium
TTTGTCTCCGGTCAGCCGCCAGGCCATGCCAAAATGCAGCACACGCGAGAGGCACGTGCGCGATTTGTCGAGCAGCCGGCGACCCACGAGAACGCGCTCCACCGGTTTGCTGGACAGCTGACGGTCCGCTTCCGCGAGCACGGCCGCCTGCAGCTTCGCCGCTCGTGGGTCCGCCGAAAGTTTCTGGCGCAGCAACGCCTCGCCGCCGGCCGGCAGGAACAGACGCGGATGCGTGGACGGCATTTGCTGCAAGCGTTGCGCGATCTCTGCTGGTTCGACCGCCGCGGTGGCAGTGATGATTGCCCCCCACAACGCGGTTAGCAGGGCCAGCCGGCGGAATCGAATTGGATGCATTTCAGATTGAAACGA
Organism: Opitutales bacterium; assembly: GCA_038204695.1. Lineage (GTDB taxonomy): Bacteria > Verrucomicrobiota > Verrucomicrobiia > Opitutales > Opitutaceae > ER46. The sequence continues at coordinate 370 of JBBRCR010000035.1, forward strand.
CGGCTCATCGCCGACCGCAGCTACAAAAATCGCGCACAGTTTGTCCGACCCTCCGCCAACAAGCCGTCTGTCGTCTGTCGTCTGTCGTCAGTCGTCCGTCGTCCGTCCTCCGTCGTCAGTCGTCAGTCGTCCGTCCTCCGTCCTCCGTCGTCCGTCGTCCGTCCTCCGTCGTCAGTCGTCCGTCCTCCGTCCTCCGTCCTCCGCCGTCGGGTGTCCGTTCACTTCCGTCTTCCCGTCACCCGCGTCTTCCTATTCTGTGCGGGTCCGCTGTTCTCCCCTCACACCAACGGCCTCGCCGGGCTCCGGCGTTAACACGTTCTTATCCGACATGACTGCTCCGACTTCTCCCTCCCCGACTCCGCTCCCGCTGTTTAACATCAACCGGCGCCGTTTTCTGCAAACGGCCAGCGGCGCACTTGCCTGGTCCACGCTGGGCGCGTACGGGGCCGACCTCGTTAACCAGAAACCGAAACGCGTCGGGCTGATCGGCGCCGGCTGGTACGGCAAGAGCGACCTGTGGCGGCTGGTCCAGGTAGCGCCGGTTGAAATCGTCGCACTCTGTGATCCCGACACCCAGATGCTTGCGGGCGCAGTCGCGATTGCGCAGCAGCGGCAGAAATCGAAGAAGGCGCCGCGGACGTTTGCCGACTATCGCGAGATGCTGAAGCAGGAAAAATTCGACATCGTGCTCGTCGGCTCACCCGACCACTGGCACGCGCTGCACGGTATCGCCGCCATGGAGGCCGGCGCGGACGTCTATCTGCAAAAACCGATCAGCGTCGACGTGCTGGAGGGCGAGGCACTGCTCGCCGCCGCGCGCAAACACCGCCGCGTCGTACAAATCGGCACGCAACGGAAGAGCACGCCACACCTGATCGACGCGAAGAAGCAGGTGGTCGACGGCGGGCTGCTGGGCAAGATCGGGCACGTCGAGATGTGCTGCTACTATCACATGCGCGCGAACGGCAATCCCCCCGTCGAGCCCGTGCCCGCGTTTCTCGACTATGATCTCTGGACGGGGCCGGCGCCCTTGCGTCCGTACGACGGTATTCCACACAAACGGTGGTGGCGGACGTTCACGGAATATGGCAACGGGATCGTGGGGGACATGTGTGTTCACATGCTGGATACCGTGCAATGGATGCTGGGGCTGGGCTGGCCGAAGCGCGTCAGTTCGACGGGCGGCATCTATGTGCAGAAAGGCGGCAAGTCGAATATCAGCGACACCCAGACAGCCACGTTCGAATACGATGGCTTCAATTGTGTCTGGCAACATCGCACGTGGGGACTGCCGGTCGATCCGGAATACCCGTGGGCGCTTTTCCTCCACGGCGAGAAGGGCGTGCTCAAGGCCAGCACGCGCAAGGCCGAATTTGTGCCGTTCGACAAGAACGCGAAAACGATCCTCTTCGACTGCGCCTTCGAACGGGAGCAGTATCCGGAGGATGTCACCGAAAAGGATATTGAACTAAACGCCGCGCCCGCGACCCGCCGCCACATGCTGGATTTTCTGGCGGCGATTGAGCAGCGCGGCCGGCCAGTGGCGGACGTGGGTTTCGGTCACACGTCGACGTCGAGTTGCCTCCTCGCGAACGTGGCGATGAAGGTTGGCCGGCCGCTCGTATATGATCCCGCGAAACGGGTGGTGACGGGCGACCGTGAGGCCACGCAGCTCTTGCAGCGGGCGTATCGCCAGCCATGGAAACGCCCGGCGATTGGCTGAGCGCTCCAGCCCTATTCAAAGACGGCGTCTCTGCCGCAACCTCCGGAGGCGCACGCGAAGCCGCGAAGCTCGCGAAGGGAACCTCGGGCTTCGGTCTCCCGCCCTGTCTTACTCTGTGAGCTGAATTGTTTCGCGAGCTTCGCGGCTTCGCGTGAGCAACGTCCTGGGGTTTGAGTGATTGAGGTCTGTCGTACTGTGACTTCTCTCTGCCCTCCGTACTGCTATCTCTGAGTTGATCTCCGAGTCTGATGTTTGGGTGCGCGCTTTCATACGGAAGGCGCACGCGAAGCCGCGAAGCTCGCGAAGGGAAACTCGGCTTTGGTCTCCGCGCCTGCCTTACTCAGTGAGCTGAATTGTTTCGCGAGCTTCGCGGCTTCGCGTGCGCAACGTCTGGGGTTTGAGTGATTGAGGCCCGTCTTACTCTTGTGTACGACGTTGCGATTCGCTCAATTTCGAGTCTTAGAACCGAGTCGCCTCCGCTCCGTCTCGCGTGTTTCCATTCGCGTTTATTAGCGTCTATTCGCGGTTAAAGCTCAGCCTGGCTGTTCTCCTCCGCTTGCGCAGAGTCACACCAAGTCCGCGGCGATCCGCCAAACCTCATTTCACCGCCACGTAGCTCGCCCTGTCGTCCCACTTCGGCTGCGGAAACTCGCGCGCCGTATCCACAATCACATGCGCGCTCTCGTTCACCGAAATCGCGTACCGCACGAGCGCCCGCCGCGCCTGGCCGGACTTCGGAATTCCCTCAGGCGTGAATTTCGACTCGTGTCCGGAACAGATGATCGTGTCGGGACTCTGCGGCGAAAGCAGAAGAGCATTTGCCTTGTGCGGGCAGATGGCGGTGCAGGCAAAGAGTCGTTCCCGATGCCGAATGACAAACAGGTCGAACTGAATAAATTTTTCCGAAATTTCGTCGCGCGGATAATCCTGGAGCCGCCCGACATCGATCGGACGATCGGTCGCCGCGCGAACCCTTGACACACCGCCGGCACCACACAAAACGCAACCGGAGGCCAGCGCGAGGAACTGCCGCCGGGAGTGCGCGGACAAGACGGTTGGAGCCGCGGCGCCGTCACCAGCGCCGGCGGATCCCGGGGGCCGTTGGTCTGCGGGTTCAAGCATGTCGCTGGAGTATGCCGATGGGGTGCGCTGCCGGAAGGCAAAACGCCGGCTAGTTCCGGCTTGGCCCGGCTTCGGGGCGTATCGGCCGGTTGGCGGTGAGAAGTGCGCCCTTCAGGCGGCACAAACGATTCCGCCGGAGCGGCGGCTTTCCCGCCGCCGACTGGCAGACCGAACGACCAACGCAGGGCGACTGGAAAGTCGCCCCTCCGATGAACCAATGCCGGCAAATCCGTCCATGGCGTCCGTGTCCGCCCCGGCATGCGCCGCCGCGATCACTCGCGTTGACGCCCGGCAACTCACGCGCGACGCTCGCCCGCCGTTCTCCCGTGAACATCCCCTCCCCTGCCGCGGCCGCCGACCGAGCGTCCGCTCAGCCAAATCCCGCGCTGGCCTCCCCTGCGGCCGCCTCCACCCGTCTCGTGTCGCTCGATGCGCTGCGGGGCTTCGACATGTTCTGGATTCTCGGCGGCGACGCGATCATGCATGCGCTCGCGGCGGTCGTCGCGCTCGTTCAGTTTCCGGTCGTGAAGAAGATCTGGACGTCCTCGTTTGTGCTGGTCGCGGGCGGCTGGAGCCTGCAGTTGCTGGCGGCGTTTTATTACATCATCGATGTGCGTCGCTGGCGCGCGTGGGCCATTCCATTCGTCTGGATCGGCGTGAACCCAATCACACTCTACGTGCTCGCAAACCTGATACGGCCCCGGGCGGTGGCCCAGCGCATCGCCGGTGGCGGCGTCAAGACGACGCTTGATACTTATCTCGGCGCGGGCATGGGTGACCTGGCCATTGCGGTCCTCGGCGCGCTGATAATTTTACTCGTGGCCCGGTTCCTCCACCGGCGGCAAATCTTTCTGCGCGTTTAGATCCCTCTCCTTCGCCCCTCAAAAACAACCGCCCTTCCCCATGCCTCAAGTCCTCTCGCGCCGGTCCGCCCTGAAATCCCTCGGCCTCGGCACCGGCCTGTCGGCCCTCGGCTTTTTCGACCGGGGCGCCCAGGCGGCTGACGCCGCCACCGCCCGCGCGAACCGCGGGACGAAGCCCGTCACCATCACAAAAGTCCGCGCCATCACGTGCGCGCCGCAGGGCAGTATTCGCTTTGTGGTGGTTCGAGTGGATACGTCGGAGCCGGGGCTGTACGGATTGGGCTGCGGCACCTACAACCAGCGGCCACTCACCGTCGTCACCGCGGTCAACGAGTATCTCGATCCCTTTGCGCGGGGGCGGAATGTCGATGACATCGAGGACCTCTGGCAGAACGCGTACACCAGTTCCTATTGGCGCAACGGTCCGGTGATGAACAACGCGCTAAGCGGGCTCGACCTCGCGCTGTGGGACATCAAGGGCAAACGGGCGGGACTGCCCGTGTACCAGCTGATCGGCGGGCGCGCCCGATTCGCCGTCGACACCTACACGCATTGCAGCGGTCGTGATCTGAAACAGCTGGAGGAGCAGGTGAAGGCGAGGCAGGCCGAAGGTTTCCGACACATTCGCATCCAGTTCGGCGGTTACGGCTCCGAGCAACTCAACGCGAATCCCGACTTCCGGACCGGCGAGTTCGGGCTGCCGAAGGATCGCCATATGGATTCACTGCCGTACCTGCAGGCGGTGCCGAAGATGTTCGAGCACATTCGTACGACCTGCGGCGACACCGTCGAATTGTTGCACGACATTCATGAACGCGTTGAGCCGATCGAGGCGATCCGGCTCTGCAAAGAGCTGGAAAAGTATCGGCCCTTTTTCATCGAGGACCCGCTTTCTCCCGAGCAGAATGGCTGGTTTCCGCAGCTCCGCGCGCAAACCTCGGTGCCGATTGCGATGGGTGAGTTGTTCAACAGCCCGCACGAGTGGGTGCCGTTGATCAAGGATCGGCTGATCGATTTTCTCCGCGTGCATCTCACGCAGGCGGGCGGATTTACGCCGGGGCGCAAGCTGGCCGCGCTCGCCGAATGGTTTGGCGTGCGCAGCGCCTGGCATGGGCCGGGCGACCTTTGCCCAATCGGTCATGCGGCGACGATTCACCTGGACATGAACATCCACAATTTCGGCATCCAGGAATCGGTGAACTTCAACGAAGCGACGCGGGAGGTTTTTCCCGGAACGCATACCTTGAAGAACGGCTATGCGATCCTCAACGAGGCGCCCGGGTGGGGGGTGGATTTCAACGAGGAGAAAGCGAAGAAGTATCCGCTGCCCGCGCATCCGGGATATTGGGAGCCGGTGCGAAGACGCGACGGAACGGCGGTCCGGCCGTGAACGGACGCACTGACGAAGCGCCCGCCGCGCGAGCTGAAGGTGACCGCGATAGAATGGTGGTTACTCCGCAGCAGAACGGCCGCTCCGGTTCCGGTTCACCATCAGCATAGTTCAAAAATTTCTGCTGCATCATTACGTTTTCACGTGATGTTTTTGTCCTCCGGTTCGTCTTCGCCTCGTGCCGCAGCTTCTCTCCGGATGCGTAAGCGAGGGCTGACCGCGCGCTCAGTCTTATCTTCAGAATTCCCCCTTCCATGAAACGTCTCCTCACCCTCGGCGGCTGCCTGCTCGCCCTGACCGTCGCCCGCGCCGCTGAAACGTCGCGCCCCAACATCGTTTTCATCATTTCCGATGACCACGCATGGACCGATTACGGGTTCATGGGGCATCCGCAAATCGAGACACCGAACCTCGACCGGCTCGCGAGCCGCAGTGTGGTCTTTCCGCGGGGCTACGTGCCGACGGCCCTGTGCCGGCCGGCACTGGCCACGTTCGCGACCGGACTTTACACCCACCAGCACAAGACCAGCGGCAACGATCCAGCGTTGCTGCCCTCGATGCTCGCGCCCGCCGGTGAGAAGAAAGCCAGGGGCAAAGCGAAGGCCGCCGGGGAACCGCCCGAGTACGCCGCCCTGCGCGAGAAACTCATTTCGCACATCGACCAACACCCCACCATCGCGAAGCTGCTCGGCCAGCAGGGTTATCTGAGCCACCAGTCCGGCAAGTGGTGGGAAGGTGGATACCAGCGCGGCGGGTTCACGCACGGCATGACGCGCGGATTCCCGAAGCCGGGCGGACGCCACGGCGATGACGGACTGAAGATTGGTCGCGAGGGCATGACGCCGGTTTTTGATTTCATCGACCAGGCGGTCACCGCAAAGAAACCGTTTTTCATTTGGTATGCCCCCTTCATGCCGCACACCCCGCACACGCCGCCCGCGCGGCTGTTCGAAAAATACAAGAGCAAGGGCGTGAAGTCCGACTTCGTCGCCAACTATTATGCGATGGTCGAGTGGTTCGACGAAACCTGCGGTCAGCTGATCGATCGCGTCGAGTCGAAAGGCCTGACGCAAAACACGCTCTTTGTATACATAGCCGACAACGGCTGGATCCAGAGCGAAAACAGCGGCAACTTCGCTCCACGCTCGAAACAATCGGCGAACGAAGGCGGCATCCGCCAGCCGACGATGTTCAGCTGGCCCGGGGTGATCAAACCCGGCAACCGTGGAAACCAGCTTTGTTCCAGCATCGACATCGTGCCCACGCTGTTGGCCGCCGCGGGCTCGCCCATTCCCAAGGAGATGCCGGGTTACAACCTGCTGCCCATCCTCAAATCAGGCCAGCCCACTCCGCGCGAAACCGTCTTCGGTGAAACCTATGCCCATGATGTCGCCAACATCGACAAGCCCGAAGACAGCCTGGTTTACCGCTGGGTCATCGAGGGAAAATGGAAACTGCTGCTGACCTACGACGGTGCCGTGAGTGCGCGTTATGCGTCGGCCAATCCACGCGCGGAGAAGCGTCCCCAGCTTTTCGATCTGCTGGCCGATCCGCACGAGAACACCAACCTCGCCGCGAAAAACCCCGAAGTCGTCGCCCGGCTCGCCGCCCGCCTCCAGCAGTGGTGGCCGGTCAAGGAGCGCAAGGCGCTCACGACCTGGAGCGACTGACCGGTGATGCAGATTTGAATACGTTTTCCGCCTCCGGTGCATGGCTTGCTGCGCCACGTCGCCGCGGCCGGAACGGAGGCCGGCACCTGAAGACAACCCCTGATTTTTCACGCTCATGCGCCAACGACTCCTCGTATTCCTCTCCACTCTCACGTTAGCCGTCGCGGCCTCGGCCGCCGACAAGCCAAACGTGATCGTCATCATGGCCGACGACCTCGGTTATGGCGACGTGTCCTGTTACGGCGCGAAGGAGTTTGCCACGCCGAACATCGATCGGCTCGCGCAGGAAGGCCTGCGTTTCACGAGCGGCTATTGCTCGGCGTCCACGTGCACGCCCACCCGGTTTTCATTTCTGACCGGCACGTATGCGTTTCGCCGCAAGGGCACCGGCATCGCCGCGCCCAACAGCCGGCTCGTCGTCCCACCCGACACGGTGACCATCGCCGATCTGCTGAAGACCGCCGGTTACCGGACCGCGGTGATTGGAAAGTGGCACCTCGGGCTCGGGGGCGAGAGCGGTCCCGATTGGAACGGCGAATTGAAACCGGGCCCGCGGGAACTCGGGTTCGACTACAATTTCCTGCTGCCGACCACGAACGACCGCGTGCCGCAGGTGTACGTGGAAAATCATCGGGTGCTCGGGCTCGATCCCAAAGATCCACTCTGGGTGGGCGATCGGCAGCCGCCGTGCGCCCACCCCACCGGTATCACGCATCGCGATACGCTCCGGATGGATTGGTCGCAGGGTCACAATGGCACGATTCACAATGGCATCAGCCGAATCGGATTCTACACCGGCGGACACGCCGCGCGTTTTCGCGACGAGGATCTGGCCGACAAGTGGATTGAGAAATCCAACGCCTGGCTCGAGGCCAACCGCGACCAGCCTTTCTTTCTGTTCTTCGCCTCGCACGATATTCACGTGCCGCGCATGCCGCACGAACGGTTTCAAGGCGCGACCAAGCTCGGTTATCGCGCCGACTCCATCATCTCGCTCGACTGGTGCGTGGGCGAGTTGATGAAAACGCTCGATCGGCTGAAACTCGCCGAGAAGACCCTCGTCGTCTTCTGCTCCGACAACGGGCCGGTGATGGACGACGGGTACAAGGACTACGCCCTCGAAAAGCGCCACGGGCACCTGGCCGGCGGCCCGTATCGCGGCGGGAAATACAGCGTGTACGAGGGCGGCACGCGCACGCCGTTCATCACGCGCTGGAAGGGCCGGATCCGGCCGGGCGTCTCCAGCGAGGTCGTCTGCACGATCGACCTGCCCGCCAGTTTCGCCGGTCTCACCGGCACGCCTCTCCCGGCGGAGGCCTGCCTCGACAGCTTCGACCTGTCCGGTGCGCTGCTCGGCGAGCCCGGCGTCGCCGGCCGCGAGCACCTGGTGCAGCAGGATAACGGTCAGGCCGGCAACTATGGCTTCCGGGTCGGCAACTGGAAGCTCCAGCGCCACGACTCGAAAGCGACGCGCAATCTCGTCGTGGAAAAAGAGCTCGCCAACACGCCGGTGCCGCCGTTCCAGCTTTTCGATCTGTCCAAGGATCCCGCCGAAAAGAGCAACGTGATCGAGCAGAATCCGGCGATCGCCGAAAAACTGAAATCGCGGCTCGCGGAAATAATCGCGGCTGGCCGCAGCCGGAAATGACGCGGAAGACTTGGAAGACTTGGAAGACATCGAAGAACGCGAGACATGGAAGAACGCGAGACTCGGAAGACTTTGGAATCTGAGAAGTCTTTCGCCTCTTCCATGTCTTCCAAGTCTTCCATGTCTTCCATGTCTTCCAAGTCTTCCAAGTCTTCCAAGTCTTCCATGTCTTCCATGTCTTCCATGTCTTCCATGTCTTCCAAGTCTTCCAAGTCTTCCATGTCTTCCATGTCTTCCATGTCTCGCATTTGACATGAATTCCACCCCTCACCGTTCCCCTGCGCAGCGTTTCCCGCTCCTCGCCTGGCTGACCGTGCTCCTGCTGGGAGTCACCGCCGGCACAGCCGCTGAACGGCGCCCGAATATCCTTTTCATCCTCGTCGACGACCAGTCGCCCTTTGATCTCACGCTCTACAATCCGAAGTCTCCGCTCCAGACGCCCACCATCGATCGGCTGGCCGCCGGAGGCATGGTGCTGGATGGCGCGTATCACATGGGTTCGTTTTCCGGTGCCGTCTGCACGCCGTCACGGCACATGATCATGAGCGGGCGGACCGTGTGGCACTTGCCGATTGCCCCGGGCGCGTTGGAGAAGGGCCTTTGCCCACCGAATTTGGAGCTGAACACGATTCCGGCCGTCTTTAATCGTGCCGGCTACGACACCATGCGGACCTGCAAAGTGGGCAACAGCTACGAGGCCGCCAACAAGCAGTTCACCGTCCGCCGAGACGCAATGAAACGCGGCCCCACCGACGAAACCGGCAGCGCTTGGCACGCCGAACAGGTGCTCGAATATCTGCGTCAACGCGAGGCCACCAAGGACACCGATCCGTTTCTCATCTACTTCGGCTTTTCCCATCCGCACGACACGCGCGACGGCAAACCGGAACTGTTGGCGAAATATGGCGCAGTTAATCACGCAGACCGCGAAACGCTCCCGCCCGCCAATCCCAAAGCCCCGAAGCTTCCGCCCAATTATCTCCCCGCGCATCCGTTTCATCATGGTCATCCAAACCTCCGCGATGAAGTCGCCGTCAGTGGCGTCAGGGAGCGGCGCGATGAACGCACGATCCGCAATGAACTGGGCCGCGAGTTCGCCTGCGCCGAGAACATCGACATCCAGATGAACCGTGTCCTCGAGCGACTTCAGGCCATGGGCGAATTGGACAACACCTATATATTCTACACCGCAGATCATGGCATGGCCATCGGGCGTCACGGGTTGCAGGGAAAACAAAACTTGTACCAGCACACCTGGCGCGTCCCCTTCATCGTCAAAGGTCCGGGCATCAAGCCTGGCACGCGTGCGGCGGGAAACATCTACCTGCTCGATGTGCTCGCCACGCTCTGTGATTTCGCCGGCATTCCGGCGCCCGCGACGAACGAGGGCATCAGTTTCCGCCCGGTGCTCGAAGGCAAGAAGACCGCCGTGCGCGATGTGCTGTACGGTGTATATAACGGCGGTACAAAACCTGGTATGCGTAGCGTCCGGCAGGGGGACTGGAAACTCATCAAGTACGACGTGATGGAAGGAAAGGTGCACGAGACGCAGCTCTTCAATCTCGCTGAAAATCCGGAGGAGTTTCTCCGGGAGCATCACGATCCAAAAGTGATCGCGCTTACCGGCACCCGACCGGCCAAACATCAGGTAAATCTCGCGGGTGATCCGAAATATTCCGCGAAGCTGGCCGAGATGGAGGCGCTGTTGCTCGCCGAAATGCGCCGGCTGAACGATCCGGGACGGCTGTGGAATCAGCCGAATGACGGACTCGCGGCTGCATCGGCGACCGCGGCACGCAGCGGCGAAAAAAAGAAGAACAAGAAGAAACAGCCGTGAAGCGCCGAAGCCACGACGAGGAGCTTGTCGAACGGGCGAATGGATTCTCGACGCGTGCCTCATCCACTCGCTGGCGCTCGCAGCCACTAAACGCTTGCATGCTGGCACGCCGCCAAATTTCCGACTCATGAAATCACTCCTCTCGCTCCTCGCGATCATTTCATTCTTGTGCGGCAATATACATGCCGCGGCGACCCCGCCTCACATCATCTTCGTCATGGCCGACGACATGGGTTGGGGCCAGACGGGCTATCGCGGGCATCCCGTGTTGAAAACGCCGAACCTCGATGCGATGGCCGCGAACGGACTCCGCTTCGACCGCTTTTACGCGGGCGGACCCGTATGTTCGCCGACCCGCGCGAGCGTGCTCACCGGTCGGACGCACAACCGCACGGGTGTGCTCAGCCACGGTTATGCGCTGCGGCTGCAGGAAAAAACGATCGCGCAAGCGCTCAAGGGAGCCGGGTACGTGACCGGCCATTTTGGCAAATGGCATCTCAATGGTCACAAAGGCCCCGGTGCGCCGATCCTCGCCTCGGATCCGCGCAATCCCGGTGCGTTCGGCTTCGATGAATGGATCTCCGTCTCGAATTTCTTCGACGTGAATCCGCTCATGAGCCGGCGCGGAAAAATCGAGGAATTCAAAGGCGATTCATCCGAGATCGTCGTCGCCGAAGCCGTGAAGTTTCTCGACCAACACCGCCCGACCGGCAAACCGATGTTCGCGGTGATCTGGTACGGCACACCGCACAGCCCCTTCAAGGCGCTCGAGGGTGACAAGGCATCGTTCTCTGCGCTCAACGAAGCGTCGGCCAATCATTACGGCGAGCTCGTCGCGATGGATCGCAGCATCGGCACGCTGCGGAAGAAGCTGCGCGATTTCCGTCTCGCGGACAACACGCTGCTGGTTTTTTGCAGCGACAACGGCGGATTGCCCGGCATCACGCCCGAAACGGTCGGCGGTCTGCGCGGCAACAAAGGTTCCGTCTTCGAGGGTGGTCTGCGCGTGCCGGGAATTATCGAGTGGCCGTCGGTCATCAAGACGCCGCGCGTCACGCAATACCCCGCGTGCACGATGGACCTGTTTCCCACCGTCGCCGAAATCCTCGGCCTGCCGGCGAGCGTGCGGATTCAGCCGGCCGATGGCCAGAGCTTGCGACCGCTGTTGACGCAGGAGGTCGGCACGCGGCCGAAGCCGATTCCATTTCGTTATCAGGGCAAATCCGCGCTGGTGGACAACAACTACAAGCTGCTCACTGAAAATCTCGAACGCGGCAGCTTCCAATTATACGACCTCGCGGCTGATCCCAAGGAATCACGCGACCTCGCCGCCACGAAACCAGAGGTATTCACGAAAATGAAAAAGGAATTGCTGGCGTGGAACGCGACGGTGGACGCGAGTTTTGCCGGCGAGGATTATCCGGAACACAAAGTCACTCCCGCTGATCCCGAGTCGCAGAATTGGTATGAGACCGCAGCCTACCAACCGTATCTGGCCGCGTGGAAAGACCGCTGGGAGTACGAGCGCTACCTGACCTCCACGCCGAAGGCTGCCAAGGGCGCGAAGAAAAAGAAGAAGTGAAAGCCGGCGACAAGCTGTAAGGCATATTCAAATACGAGCGATCGTAGCGCCAAGCGCCAGCGAGTGGACAGATCTGTACTCGGTCATCGTGGCTGCGAGCGCCAGCGAGTGGACGCTAACCCGAATATTTCACCGGGTTGATTGCTGCTCGAGTGGCGCCGTGGCTACGACCGGCGGCAATTCGTAATCGAAACACCGGACTCCATTTTTCCGCGAAAGTCCGCCGGTCGGAGACGCGGCGCTACTCGATTCAACGCAATTCGATCTCATGCGTGTAGCGGATTGTCTTCCGTGGCTGCGAGCGCCAGCGAGTGGACTCACTTCATTCGTTTTCGTTGCGCAGCCTCTTGGATGAAGACCGCAGGAGGATCGAACGCATCCGATACGCATGCTCGCATTCAGCGCATTTGGCGGATCACAATCCCGTTTTCAACCCAGAGCACCCGCCATGAAACGTCTCCTCCTGCCGCCGCTCACCCTCCTTGCGTCACTCGTCGCCTTCTCGCCGGCCCGAGCCGCAACCGCTCCCAACATCGTCGTTTTCCTCGTTGATGACATGGGCGTGATGGATACCTCCCTGCCCTTCCTCGCCGACGCCGCCGGCCAGCCGAAGCGGTATCCACTGAATGAATATTACCGGACGCCTTCGATGGAGCGACTGGCCGCGCGCGGAATTCGCTTCAATAATTTCTGCGCCATGAGTGTGTGCTCGCCGACGCGCACCTCCATCATGACCGGTCAGAACGCCGCGCGGCATCATGTGACCAACTGGATTAACCCTGACCGGGACAATGCCGGCCCCAATGGAGCGCCGCAGTGGAACTGGCGGGGCTTGAAGAAGGGTGACGTCACTCTTGCGCGCGTGATGCAGGCCAGCGGCTACCGGACGATCCACGTCGGCAAGGGTCATTTCGGACCGCGCGAGTCGGAAGGCGCGGAACCGAAGAACCTCGGTTTCGACATCAACGTGGGCGGCGCCTCCATCGGCTCCCCCGGCAGCTATTACGGCCAGCGGAACTACGGAAAGGATGGAGGCAAGCGCGCGACCAGTGCCGTGCCGCATCTGGATAAATATCACGGCACCGACACCTTTCTCAGCGATGCGCTTACGATCGAGGCGAAGAGACATGTCGCCGATGCAGTGAAGGCGGACAAGCCGTTCTTTCTCTACTTCGCGCATTACGCGGTGCACGCGCCGTTCGAGTCCGACCCGCGTTTTGCCCCGCACTATAAAGACTCCGGCAAACCGGCACCCGCACAGGCGTTCGCGACCCTCATTGAAGGCATGGACAAATCGCTCGGCGACCTGCTCGATCACCTGGAGGCGCAGGGCGTCGCGGAGAACACGCTCGTCATTTTCCTGGGTGACAACGGCTCCGATGCACCGCTCGGCCACGAACACGCCGTCGCCTGCGCGGCGCCGTTGCGCGGCAAGAAAGGCTCGCACTACGAAGGTGGCATGCGCGTGCCGTTCATCGCCGCATGGGCAAAATCCAGCGCGAACAATCCGCATCAGAAGCGTCTCCCCATTCCGGCGGGTGCGATTCAGAGTCAGCAAGCCGCGGTGCAGGACCTGTTCCCCACCCTGCTTGCGCTCACCGGGCAGCAGACCCCGCGCAACCACGTGGTCGACGGCGCCCGGCTCGACACGCTGCTCGCGGGCAAGCCGGATCGCGGCCGCGAGGAAACATTCCTGATGCATTATCCGCACGCGCCGCATCGCACGGATTACTGGACGAGCTACCGCGACGGCGCGTGGAAAGTCATTTATCACTATTTCCCCTCAGCGGCATCGGAGAACTCGCATTACCAGCTCTTCAATCTGGCGAAGGATCCCTTCGAGTCGACGAACGTGGCGTCCACCAAACCCGAAGAACTCCGCCGGATGATGCAGCGGTTGATGGCCAGCCTGGAGAAACATCACGCGCAGTATCCGGTGGAAAAAGGCGGCCAGACGCCAGTCAAGCCGCAGCTGCCCTGAGCGCCGCGCAGTTCGTCTTACGAGTCGACGCTTCCGGGCGCCATGCATTGCTGCAGTTGTTATTGTGGCGCTCCGACGGAACGGCGGCTTTCCAGCCGCCGAATTACCTTCGGGCGACCGGTCTCGGGCGACTGGAAAGTCGCCCCTCCGACGAGCCACCACTGAACACGTCGTTTCAGCGCTTCCACACCACCGGCACAAACACCGACATGGTGGATGGGCCGCGATTGGCCCAGGCGAAGTAAGGCACGAGCGTGAGATCGAAAGGTTGAAACGGCTCGCGGCTGGCCGGCCGGTAGAGCGGACCGGAGCGAGGATCGGGCCGGTGCAGCGCTTGTGTTCGAAGGCTGAATACATGCCGGCCGAGCTCATCTCCACTTTTCGCAAGACCGAGCGTGGCGGTGAACCGCGCATCGTCCGGCATCGCGACCGCCGCGACGTCCATGCCCGCCGGGAGGTCCGGCGACTCCACGCAGTAAAGCAGCGGCCCGCGCATGACGGCGACCTGGTTGCGCGTCTCCTCGACCCGGGGATCGGCGGTGATGAGCTGCGCGTCCATCGGGAACGTGAGGGTGAGCGAATCGCCGGCCTGCCAGGTGCGCGTGATGGCGGCATACCCCTTCGTCAGCGCAGGGGGCGTGGCGAGCGCCCGGCCGTTGAGCGCAAACTCGGCCCGCCCCGCCCAGCCCGGCACGCGCAGACGGATGGCGAGCGGCGTGGTCGGGGCGGCGCGCACGATCAGCCTGACGTCACCGCTCCATGGATACTCCGTGATCTGCTCGAGCGCTAGCGCCTCGCCGGAGAGCAGCCGGCACGAAAGCGTATTGCCGCCGTAGTGGTGCAACCACAGTCCGGCGTCGTCCAGGCTGTATACATACGCGCCCAGCTGGGCGAACGTGCGCAGCAGATTGGAGGGGCAGCAAATGTGATCGCGGCCAGGGGGCCGCCGCACGGTCATGTCGTTCATACCGGAGGTCTGGTAGTGCTCGTCGTAGCGGCGGAGGACGGAACGGTAGAACCAGTTCTTTCCATCGAGACTGAGCGACGGAAGAAATCCATTGTACATCTCGCGCTCCATGATGTCGGCCACCGCGGCATCAGGCTGGAGTGCGAGCATCCGGTAGCCCCACATGAAGGTGCCGATTTGGCCGCAGGTCTCATTGTAGCAAGTGCCGTTCGGCAGAAAATAAGCCGGCCCCGCCGCTTCATGGACCAGCGCCTGGTTGGAGAGTCCGTTCTGAACGGCACTCACTCCGCCGTGGAGGAACATCTTTCGCGTGGTGAGATCCGACCAGAGCCGCTGCAAGGCGTCCGTGAGCGCCGGCTCGCCGGTTTCGCCACTAATGTCGCCTGCGCCGGTGTAGAGATAGGTGAAGAACACGTTGTGGCCCACGACGGCGGTCGACTTCCGCACCGGCACCCGGTCCTGAATGTCATCGGTACCTGGACTCCCCGGTTGAATGGGCCCCTTGCGCGGCTCCCGGCCGCGTTCATCGACGATCCGCTGGGCGCAGTCGAAGTACTTGCGTTCGCCGGTCAGCCGGTGGAGTTCGACCAGCCCCATGATGGCCGACGGATTGTGGGCCATGTACGGTTTGAAGGTGACACCCAGGTTCGTGCAGAGAAAATCGGCGGTCCGGCGGGCCACCGGCAACAGCGTATCCTTTCCAGTCATACGATGATGAATCACGCCGGCCGTGAGCAGGTGACCCATGTTGTAGACTTCATGATCGTTGGGATTCGTCAGCCGCGGCAGGCGCATCGCGATCGGCTTGGTGGAGAGATAGCCGTCCGGCTGCTGGGCAGCGGCGATGAGGGCGATAGCCTCGTCCATCCGGCGATCGAGGGCGGGATCGCGCGTCTGCCGCCACACGCAGGCGGCCGCCTCGATCCATTTGTAGAGCCACTCGTCCTGCCAGGTCTTGCCTTGATGCGTGCCGCCGCCGGGTTGGGCGGCGAAGCGGAAGTTATCGAGCACATGACCGGCGTCGGGATCAGCCAGCAACCGCCATGACTCGTCGAGAGTGACCTTCGTCAGCTGCCGATAGCGGTCCGCCCAAAAGCCGTTGGTCCACTGCACGGCGTCGAGCGGAACCGGGCGCAGCCGCGTGTGCGCGCTCTGCCGGTGATCAATGACGATCGCGGCGGGTTCGTCGCGGCCGGTGACGGTAGTCGCCGCCACGGCGAGCGGCCAATTGAGGAGCACGAGAGCACAGGCTACGAGGCGCCGCGTGCCGCGCAGAAACTGGAGCCGGTTATTCATAACTTCGATGAGGCGTCAGGTCGCAGCCGAAGCGGTTATGGCTCGAGCGCCACTTGAATCCGCGTGGCCTCGACGCCTGACAGGTGCAGCGCGAGCTTGCGACGACCGCGGTTGCTGGCCTGCAAACTGGGATTCGGCGACGTCGGCAGAGGCGCGCAGTCCATCACCGTGAATGCAGCGCCGGCCGGCAGCTGCAGCCGCACCGTGAACGTCTTCCCGTTCTGACTCAGGACCGCGGTGCGGCCTTCATCAACGAGTTTCACCTGCGCCTCCGTGTGCAGGAACCACCACAGCTCGGCCGGCTGGAGCGCTTCCAACTCGTCCATGACAATCAGCCGCTTTCGCTCCGCCAACGTGAAGGTACGGACCGCACGACTCGCGTGCGCCTGATAAGCCGCGCCGAGATCCACGACCGCGACCGCCTCCTCCGGCGTCGACTCGAACCGCACAATCTTCGCCACCGCCTTCGGGTCCTGGTCAGGGCCTTTTGCTGGATTCAGGACAGGCACATTGTGGCCCTCCGCCCGAACCCTATAAAATGCGGAGCGGGGGGTCTTGTTCCGGTGGGTCTGGTACGTCTCCTTCTCCGTGCCAGAGTCGATGATCCAGCGCTCGCCGAGCGCATCGAGCACGAAGCTGCCCAAGTCCAGGTGGCGGTGACCGCCGAGGTTCATGGTATCTCCAGCCTGGATACCGACCATGAGCGCGTCCGGCTCCCACGAGCTGCGCAGCGATGCGCACTCGGCGCCGCGGAAATAGCGATCCAGCGGCAGCGTCTGAAAATTCATGCCCCGGCCGCGATCATCGTACCAGAGCAGGTCGAGCACACCCCCTTTCTCCCGCCGGTCGGCCAGCGCACTGAGCCGGAACCAGGAAAACGCGGGCTCGTTATAGGTGCGCGCCAGCCAGAAATGCTGCGGCTCGCCGACCGGCTGCCGGCCGCAGTCGGCAAAATCGAAGGCGATCCTTTTCGCTCCACTCATGTACATCTGGTAGAATCCGCTCTTCCCGAACGCGCCGACCTGCTTGAGTCCGAAGTCGGTGCCGAGCGCCGTTTCGAGCGAGGAAATCAGGACAATGTTGTAACGCGAGGCGTAGCCCCAATAGGTGGCGCCTTCCGTGCCGGCACCGTCCGGCTCGAAATGTCGCATCGCCAGCGGCACACTGTTCACGGCCGCATGCACGATGCGGGCGGCCAGCTGTGGTTCCACGTCCGCGATGGCCAGGGCGCCGCTGATCAACCCTCCGTTGCAGACCTGGTTCCAGTTATTCTCGTTCACCGGCCAGCCTTTTCCACTCTCGTATACCTTGAGGCCCTCGCGCAGTCCCTTGGTGACAATCGCCTCGCGCAGGATCTGCCGCTGCTCGTCGGTCCAGCGGTCGAAGAGCCAGTCGTAGCCGAGCGCAAACGCATGGGTCATCTCCGCCGTATCCAGGAAGTGGGACGGATTCCAGTCGCGGAAGCCGCCCGCCGCCGCCAATTCCTGCCAGGCGCGCTCCGCATACCGCGCGTCGCCTTCCAGTCGGTAAACCAGCGCGAGCGTCCGCACGCGATCGAGCACGCGACGGCTGACGGTCAGCAGACGCTTGCCGTCGGGTATTTCGTACTTGGATACAGGGGCGGTGAGGAGCGCATCGGCGGACTTTTTGACTTCGCGATAAATGTCGGCCGGCAACCCGCCGCCGGCGACCAGCGCCTTCAGCGCAGTGAACGTCTGGGCGTCGGCCATGATCCGCGGGTGGCCGGGCCGAATGGTCGCCAGAACCTGGTCGACGGGCGGCACCACGGGAGTGTCGGCGGCCCGCCGCGTTTTCTCGGCTGCGGCAGCCAACGCGGCGAGCGCGAGCGACATCCCCAGGGCAAACCAGAAGCGATACGGTGTATTCATGAATGGCAGGACCGATCCCAAAAATTCCTCGTTTCCCAGCGGGAAGGCAATCCAAGGAAATATTTCCGCCCAATATCTTCCTGCCTCTTCCATTGGGCGGGCAGGTTTCACGCGAGGCTCGCGAAGCCGGGCCAGCTCCGATGCCGAAAAAGAGAGCAAGTCGTCCAACAAGGCCCGCGATCCTCAAACCCATGGGCGGGACGCCCGTGCCACGCCGAGCACGTCTGCACCCTGAATCGAAGGAGTCACCGCGATGCCGAGTTGGTTTCTGCCGCCCGACACAAAACACCGATTCCACGGCCCGACGCCGACACTTGTCACGAGACGAGCGAAAGAATGCCGTGAAACCGTGGCTTGAAATCACGAGCCATTTATGAATATTCCGCTCATCCCACCCCACCCCTTCGTGGAGTAGTCTTGTCTCAGCAGCGACTGGTTGTTGCCGGGCGAATCTATTTTCCAGGGAACTGTATGCTCACCATCCGTAACGAACAAATGACCGTGCTCGGCGCCTACATGCGCCAGAGTTTCGAGGAGCGGATGCTGAAAAACATCAGCGCAAACTTCCCCCGCAAGTACCAGGCAATGCTGGATCCACAGCGGGGTGACGCGAACATCCGCCGGCTGATTCAGGAAGGGATGACGCTGGCCGCCGGCTTTGGAATCAAGGACCGAAAGGACGTCGCAGGCTTCGTCCATCTCATGGTTGGCGTCGCCCCGGATTTCCTCAACCAACCGCATATGAAATGGGTGGCCACCATCCTAAACTCGAAGGCAATTCCGAACCGCTCACGGATGGCGGTGGTTTTTCAGCAACTGCCCGAACGGCACCCGGAATATGAACACCTGCGGTGTCCGGAGGCGGGTGACATATGAATGCATGTGGCGTGGCCGGGATGAAGCACCCCCTACCTCCCGTCTTTTCAACCGGCAGGGTGGATAAGATGCGTTCCGCTTCGCTCCCCTCACCGGGCTTCAACCTCGATCATCAGGACGTATGAGCGGCGAAACCACGGCAGAATGCCCGCACCGTCCGGGTACGATTACGGTCCAGGTGATGGACAAGGACTGGAAAGAGATCCAGAACGCGAAAGTCACCTTGACGGGGAAGACATCGGGCGAGAAGCCAACGAATCCGGAGGGATTTGCCGTGTGGGAGAAAGTCACTCCCGATCCCGCCAACGGCTACAGCGTCCAGGTGGCGATTGACCACCTGCCCGCCTACAAGGACCACGAGATTCGGTACAGTTCGAAGGGTCCGAAATGCGATACCAGCCCGTCGTTCCCCATGCCTCCCGGGGGCGACAAGTCGATGACCTTCGGGGTCCATCCCCCGGTCACCGAGCTGGTCGTTCGCGTCATTGACGCCGACAAGCGCACGCCCGTCACGAAGGAGTCATTTCAGATCAAACTCTCGGGTGCTTCGACCGAAGAGCGCACGGCGGGCCACGGCGAGGCAAAAGGGTTCAAGGTGGACGCGGGCAAATCTTACGGAGCCGAACTGGTGCTGACGCCGGAGCAGCAGAATCGCTATACGTTCTCGCCACCGGCGCGCCTGGCCATCAAGCGCGGCTCGGCCAACCTCATCGAGATCGTCCTGAAGGAGCCGGTGCTCAGACTGGTCTCGGTCGATCCCCACTTTGCCCCGAGCGCGGAGCCGCTGGAGATCAAATACGATATCCGCCACCGGCAGGAAGCGGAGGTCAGGCTGCAAATCCTGGGGCCGGGGGACGCCGTGCTCTATACACGCCCTCTTTCGCCAGCGGAAAAAGCCGATGGCCAGAACGTCATTTCGTGGGATGGAAAAACGAATCGGGCCGCCGGCGCGTTTCAAGATGGCCAGTACATCGATCCCGTGGGCGGACCCTACAAGGTCGTCCTCGACCGACCGGGCACCAACGTGCACCGGGGTGAGCTCCCGTTCGCGGTCCTCATTCACTCCATCAAACTCGAGGTCGTCGAATGGGATGAGTTGTATCGCGTCGCCAGCAATGCCGACCCACGGGTCGTGCCGGGCCTGGCGGAGGATCCGAAAATCAAGATGTGGGTGGCGTACAAGTTGAACGAACTGGGTTTCTGGGCCGGCCCGATCGAGGGAACCTCCGCCGTAAACCCCTGGCTCGATTTGGAGAAAGCGATCCGGCGCTTTCGCCTGATGCATCCCGAGCTGTCCGGCTGGAAAAAGCCCCATGACGCGGCGTTCTACCGGGAGCGGAAGGCCCCCAACGGCAGCCAGCAGGAGCTGTATTTTGACGAGACGATCGCGGACCAGCTCACCAATATAGATCAGCCGCTGGTCGATGCGCTGAAAGATCCCAAGACCAAATCGAGCTTCGCGCGGACGCTGCTCAGCGAGCCCGCCGCATTACTGGATGGCACAAAAACCACCAAGCTGTTCATCGACAATCACCGCTTCCAGATTTCTGAATCCACCGAGTTCAATGGTGACCCGGATGTGAATAGCGTGCCGGACGTCAAGCGCGACCGCGAAGGCAAGTGGCTGTCGAGGCCCCATCTGCCGCTGCGCACCCGGGTCTTGCTCAAAAGCAAGACCAAGGACGCCGCGGCAGTCAGCGCACCGGATGCGACGGGTGCGGTGCCGATTATATGGAGTTGGTCGGACGAGCCGGAGCCGCTTCTGCGCACCCGGAATATCGCCCCCGCGCTGCCCGCGCGTTCGCGCGAGGAGCCCTCCACGACGCAGCTTTTCATCGATCAGACACTCAACGCGGTCTGTGCAGATCCGACGCGAAAACGCCACACGACGCCCGTCACCGCAGGCGGAATCCTCCTGGGCAATGACGAGGATGCCGGCCGGCCGTTCGCGCAGTGTCATGCGCTGAAAGATGCGAAATATACATTGAACACGGCAGCGACGCCGACCCGCCCGATGGGGGTTGTTGCGCAGGCCTATGTGGGGGAAGCCGGCAAGACTGGCCGCAAGGCCGATGCCCAGGGAAAGATCAACGGCAAGCTCGACCCGGCCGCCGCGTGTTCGGTCGTGTATTTTTGTCCCTCGATGATCGCGGGCGATAACTACCGCATCAAGGCGCAGATCGATCCAGAGTTGACCGACGTCACCGATCCGCTGCTGAAGGCCGAGACGGGCCGGATCGTCGTCTGGCGCCGGGCCTTCGTGGCGGCGTTCGTCGGCTGGCCGTTGCGTGGCGCCAAGGACGATGACGGCAATACCTTCGTGCTCGAGGACGAATTGAAGAAAGCCGCCAGGGAGTTCGAGCCCTCCTTCTTTGATTTGGATCTGAGCAAGATGAAGTCCTACCCGATCGAGGACGTATTTAGTAACGAAGACTATCAGACCGTATTTTTCGACAACCCAGGCATGGATCAATTCGTCAAGGACCAGGGCAAAAAGTATATGGGGATTGTCGGTAGCGGGGCCGCGACGAAGAGTTTTCCGAAAGACTCGCTGTATCCAGGCGACCCGGAGGATATCGAGCCGCGCAAAGCGTTCAATGATGCGTTCACGCGCTTCAGCGGTTGCGCCAAATTAATCACGGACATCAAAAGCAAATTCACCGCCGACCCGGCGCCGGAAGGGTTGGTAAAACAAGCCAGCACAGTGATGCGCGCGGTGGCCGGCTGGAAGGATTCTGCGCTGGAAGCCAACGTGCGCAGCGCCGCTTCCGCGCTCCATACCGTTTTGGCGACGGTGCTCGAGCCGGATGGTGCGTTGCCATGGAAGTTCAAGCCTCACAACTCCGGCACGATCGCAGCGCTGGCCACCCCCGGCACCTTCGCCACTTCCAAACTGACCGCCGCGGAACTGGACGAAATGCTCATTCCGCCGCCGATGCGTGATGAGATCGCCGCTTATGCCAAGACCCGGACGTACACCGCCGCGAGCCAGAGTTTCATGAAGGAGTGGCTGGGGTGGACCGAGGCAGCCCGCCGGGCGGCCGAGAAGCCGCTGGAATCGCTCGAAGGAAGCTTCCTGAAGATGTTCATGGAGAAGCTGGCCGTCATCTACAAAGACGGGCTGAAGGGTGACGCTCCGCTGTTCCAACGCGATCACCTGCTCGGGCTGCGCGCCTGGGTGCTGCGCAACCGCCTGGCCGGTTTCGGCGAGGCGGCTCGCGTGAAGCTGTCGTGGCACATCGATCTCGCCGGCCGCCGCAAGCTGGCCAGGGACGCGGTCGCCGCCGATGGTCTCGTTCTGCTCGATTATCAGCTCACGAAGCCGATGACGATCAACGGCCGGCCGTTCCGCGTCGATGGTTTCGCGTTCGGCGGCCCGAATGGCATCGTGCTTCTGGACCAGGGGTTGATCACGCAATTCCATTCGCTCGTGGCGCACGAAATTGCCCACTGCATGTTCCTGCACCATTGGGTGAACACCAATCCGACGGTCATGTCCGTGCATGATCATAACGACGACAACTGCCTGATGAGTTATCCGTATCCGTTCAAAAAGGAGTGGTTCACGGAGCCGGCGGCGAGGTCGTTCCTCGACTTCCGGTTTCCGAAAAAGCCGATCAAGCGTTCGCTTCGCGATCACTACTGTTACGATGTCTTCAAGCCGCACTTCTGCGGAAAGTGCAACCTGCAGATCCGCGGCTGGAACATCCGGGCCAACGGCGTACCCGATCAGGCCACCCTGCCGACCACGCCCGCTCCGCCGCAAAAACCGGTGACGGTGCGCTTCATCAAGGGTGACGTGCCTGACGCCGAAAAGAACGCGAGCGCACTGACGGCGGCAGGCATCAGTTATTATCCGATCGATCGGGCGGGCGAGTTGAAGGTTGGCTGGAACCAGTTTCGGATTGAAAGTCTGCCCAAGTTTCCGACCGCCTTTGGCTACAACGCCGACGCGGCGAAGGACCCAAACGCGTTTCGCGTGGAGGTGTTGGACGAAAACACGCAGGCCAGGAGCGTGTTCGTCATGCTCGAGGCACTGAAACCCGACAAGACGAGCTTCCCCGGCGACGAGCGCAGGAAACGCTGCCTGGTCAACGTCGAGTGCCAGGAGGTCGAGCCCGGGCGTTATCGCTCACGCTATATCCGACTGGTCGTCGACGAGGTCGATCGTGAGGCGCTATATGCGACCAAGCAGGGTTTGCTGGTCACGGACATGGCCGATGGAACCGACGGAGACGCCGACAAGATCGAAATTCTGGATCAGAAGGTTCGGGTTATATATGACCCGACGCCCTAGGAGAACCGTTGTTGCTCTCCCCAACATCAACTCGATCGCTGCCGAAACATGCCCGCTAAAATAACGAAGTTCGTAGTCACGCCGATCAGCGTTGTCCTCGGGGCGTCGGTCCAGTTCGAGTGGGAGGTGAAAGACGCCGGCGCAACGACCACCCTCGAAATCGAAGGCGTCCAATCGGGCCTGCCAGTGCCATCCGGCAGTATTCCCGTCACGCCGGTCGCAGCCGGTAGTCTGCTCTACAAGCTGGTACTCAAGGACACGGCGGATCCCAGTATTGACGAGCACGAGATAATCCGGGTGCTCGTAAAACCGGCAAGCGGAGGCGGCGGCTCAGGCGGCCCGGGCAAGGGAGGCGCGAAACCGCTTCCGGCCATCACCGGAACGGCTCCTCCGGTCACGTTGGAGGACATCCCGACATTCTCCCCCAACGCCGTCACAGCCGACCTCGATGAGATAAAGACGGCGAGCCATCCCGACAGGAAGCGGCTGCGCCTCACTTATCATCTATTCGCCATCCCAAACGTCACCCACTCGGAAGTGGTCAAGAGCGTGCGACTGCGGACACTGCGCTGGGTCCGGCGCGTATATGCATCGGCCAATATCGCACCGACGATACTCTCGATCAGCAGTAACGCGCTTGCTGCACCAGTCCCCAATATGCTTTCGGTCACAAACTGGCAGGGAAAGTACAAGAACCCGCCGAGCGGAAAGACCGCAGGCAACGCGCAATCGATCATCGTGATTGAGTTCGAACCCGGTGGCCCGGACCTTAGGGTCACTGTAAACCTCACCGCCGATGACACGCCCTTGCAGATCGCCAACGCGATCAAGGCCGCAGTCGAGGCCCGGGAGAATCCGCCGGGCAGCGGCACCAAACCTTTCGTGGCCACCATGCTGAAGGTGCCCAAGTGTGCCGAAGAAGGCCGGACCATCGAGAGCGTCGATCTCCTGTTCACAAAGGCAGCCGATGGTTCACCCGCCCCGCTGAAACGGGTCACGGATACCGACAAGGAGGGCCTGTGCAAGAACTCGGTGCTTCAGGCGCCCGGCCTGAAGTTCATTGCGGCCACTGGTGTGCTCGAAGCCTATGAGAATCCGGACGCCGCGGCGGCCGATTGGAACATGTCCGGCAACGACGGGCTCCCGGGCGGCGATCCACCTCAACGGCAGGTGCTCTATTGCGACCGGGCGGAAGTCGACGATCCCAATGCCGCGAGCATCCACATCTACGTCGTGCCCAGGGGGGAACTCGCCGGCCGCGCCTATCCCGGTTATTTTTCCGGCGAGATTACCGACCCGGACTATAATTTGAGCGTGCGGCTGAAAAATGCGGTGACCATGTCGTATGCCGCGCCGGTGGAGAGAAAGGCAACGGTCAGGCCGATCGACGGCACAGATACGTCTCCCTTTACTCTGCCGCACGAAATCTGTCACGTGCTGGCGCAGACGGGACACCACAACGGCGAAGGCGACGTGATGGCCGGGAGCATGTGGCCGCTGACGCCCACCGATTCAGGCGCGGTCAAGGGCGTTCCGGATACAAATGGGGTGAACGCCGCCAAACACATCTTTTCCCATACGCTGCTGGTCGGTTCGGAGAAGCTCTCGAACAACCAGAGCGGGGCGCACGACTATCGCACGGCCCAGGACATGATGAACGACATGCTCGTGCGCGGGGCGCATCTGCTGGCCCCGTGGTGATAGCTCAGGGGGAGCGGTCTGCGCTCCGGCCGCGGCACACGGCGAGCACCGGCGCCCGGCGACCTCGTGCCTCCGTATCCAGGGCTTCATGACAGCCCACGGGGACAGCCACGCTTCCGCGTGGCTGAAACGCGCCTCGAAGTGCGCATTCTTTGATTTGCGCCCATGCCCGGTCCCCCGCCGGCGAGCAGTCTACGGCACGCGTGGCGTCGGCAGGACTTGAATCTCACGCGCAGCAGCGGGATCGCGCACCGCCGGGCGGGGATCGTGCCAGCGATCGCGCGGGGCGGGCGCCTTGAGGTCGAGCCAGTGACCGAGACGTTGACGGAGCGTGGCGAGAGCGTGGCCGGCATCTGGGCCATACCGCGATCTGCCCGCAGCGGTCGCGAAATCTTTTTCGAGGGTGGGATGAAGGCTGGGTTCGGCCAGCACGGCGGCACCGATGGCGGCGCGGCTCTGGCCGGACAGCGCGGCATACATCGTGAGGTATTCCGTGAGTTGCTGCCCCGCGCGAAAGGCTTTCAGCCGCAGGCCCGGCACCGGCCCCTCCGGCGTCGGATAGAAAAGGGAGAGATGATCCGGCGTTGTCCACGCCGTGGCCTTGCCGACGGTCTGCCACGGCACGACGCCGTCCGCTCCGAGCGCCCACGTCTCGACACACCAGGCGGCGGGCATGGTATTCAATGTCCCAATACGGTTGGGCGACCCGTACATGGCGACGAGATTGCCGAACCGCTCCGCGCGCCCGATCACGCGCTCGCGATAGGTCCGCAAGACGCCGCTCACCACTTCCACGCTGGTGACGTGGTCGAGGAGGTCCCGCTGCCACTCCGGCCGCGAGATATCCGCCCGAAAAGTGAAGTGCGCCCCAAGCCGTGACGCCACGCCCGACCAGAACTCCAGGCCAAACCGGCGCAACGCCCAAAAATCCTGCGTGTTCACCGGCTCATCGAAGATCCAGGGCGCCGAGCACGCATCCCAGCGGTTTCCGCGGTCGCGTTTGAAGTATACTTTGTTGTTCAGGTAGAATTCGAACATCGGCTCCGTCCAGCCCTTCGCGGCGAAGTGTTCGGCGAACTGCGCCGCCGCGGCACGGAACTCGCGCCAATAAGCGTCAGTGTAAGCCGACTCGATCCAATAGCCCCCGATGAAGTGCTTCTCGTGATCCATCGGCCAGTTTTCGTTCAACGGCAGGTAGAACGCATCGACCGGCACGCCGGCCCGCGGCAGGTCGCGAAAGGCCGAGCCATCGAGCAACGGACCGAATTCAGCGTCCCACTCGGTCCAGTCCCACGCACCGTCTGCGCGGATGCGCGGCGCATATCTGCGATCCACGCGGCCCGTCCAGCCATACGGAAGGCGGTTGAGCACCGTGCGATGCGCGTGGGCGAGGCGGTAGTAGTCGCGTTCGTGCCCCGGCAAACCGTAGCAGTTCATCTGCGGAATAAACGAGAGCCGGTCGGGCAGCATGAAATTCCACACGGTTACCGCGACCGGCACCGTGCGTTCCCCGACCTGCAGCGTGCCCACGTGGGAGCCGGCTGCGGCGTCTTTCGGCACATGGATTTCAATGAAGGTTCCGCCGCCTTTGCCGGATGCCGACGTCGCATTGCTGGCGGGATCGATCGGAACCAACGGATCGACGAGGCCATCGACCTTGGGCATGGAAAAGCGCGCCGTCATCGTGAAGACGACAACACGGTTTCGCTTTTTCATTCAACGGCAGCTGCTCGCCGCCGTTTTCGCTGCTTCACTCACGAGCGCCGCCGCCCAGCAAGCGCCGGTATCCGCAAGCGCGGCCGATCTGGCGCGCTACGACACGAATAAGAATGGCCGGCTCGATCCCGATGAGCAGACCGCACGACGTGCCGCCGAGGACAGGGCTGCGAACATGCCCGTGACAAACCGCACGGCCAATGGCGCGGACGAGTCCGTGGTCCAGTTGTCGCCGTTCGAGGTCACGGCCGAAAATCGCGGTTACCAGGCGACCACCACGATGTCCGGGACAAGGCTCAACTCCAAGCTCGAGGATCTCGCGTCCGCGATTTCGGTCGTCACGAAGGAGCAGATGACCGATTTCGCGCTGCTCGATTTGAATGACGTGTTCAATTACGAGACCGGCACGGAGGGGACCGGAAATTACACCGACGTCTCCATCGACCGGAACGGGATGGCAGTGGACAACATCCAGAACAACCCGCAGGGCGCGAATCGGATTCGCGGCATGGGTCCGGCGAACATCACGTTCAACAATTTCTCCACCACCGGGCGGGTGCCCGTCGATACGTTGAACATCGATGCGCTCGAAATCAGCCGCGGGCCGAACTCGAGCATCTTCGGCATTGGCGAGGGCGCCGGTACCGTGAATCTCGTCGGCGCCACGGCCAATCTGTCCCGCGCCCTCTCGACCGCACAAATGCGCTTCGACGATCTCGGCGGCTGGCGGACCTCGCTCGATCTCAGCCGGCCTGTGATCAAGAACCGGCTCGCGTTCCGCGTCAGCGGAGCCCTGCAACACGATGCGTATCCGCAGAAACCATCCGGGTTCGACGCGAAGCGCTTCAACGCCATGCTCCGCGCGCAGCCGTTCAAGTACACGTCGCTGCGCGCGTCTTTCCAATCCTATCGCGCGGAGGGAACGCGGCCGAACTCCCTCAC
Source organism: Opitutales bacterium (assembly GCA_038204695.1). Lineage (GTDB taxonomy): Bacteria > Verrucomicrobiota > Verrucomicrobiia > Opitutales > Opitutaceae > ER46. Next base: position 27,870 of record JBBRCR010000035.1, read on the forward strand.
GCCGCGCGACGCCGTCTCCTATTGGAAGAGCATCGGCAGCCCGACATGGGATCCAGTGACGTCGAGCGTGACGGTGAACGGCGTCAAGACGTTCATGGGCGCAAACAATCCTGATGGTTTTGGCCACACCAGTTCGCAAAGCGGCCGGCCCCCCGATTTGTTTGTCGATCGAAACGGCGCGCAGCTATGGATGATCAACCAGATGCCCGCGCCGAACGCCACCAATGGCCCGAACAACCAGGCGGGTTTGGAACGGATGATGGAGTCGCTCCCCGAGCCGGTCCGGCTCAACCAGCCCCTGTTTTCCACCGTGCCGGGCGTAAGCGACAGATCCCTGTATGACTGGACCTCGATCAATCTCGCCGCCCCCAATTACCTCAAGGATTCGGTCGAGACCAGCAACGTCGAGGTCGAACAGTTTCTCCTGAAGAAGGGCGGCCACCAATTTGCCATTCAAGGGGCATGGCATCGTGAGAACGCGGACCGCAGTAATTTCAACACTCTCGGCCAGTCACCGGCCGTCGGCGACAGCTTCTATCTACGCGTCGACGTGAACGAGCGCCTGCTCGATGGCCGCCCCAACCCGTTTTTTCTCCGTCCCTATATCGGGGTCATCGAGGGGATATTCAGCAAGAACTGGACCGTGCGCGACACCTACCGCGGGCAGGCCGCCTATGTCGCTGATTTCCGGGAAAACCGCGGCTGGTCGAAGTGGATCGGCCGTCACCAGTTCCTCGGTTACTATGAGTTTCGCAACGACCGGAGTTATAATTACACCTATCGGCACGCCAGCGTGACGCTGCCGGGCAATCCTATCTATATCAATCCGCGGGACACTCGCGGCGATGGCAGTGGAAACACGTCGGTGCGAACCTATAATCACTACTACGTCGGCGATAATCAGGGGCAGAACACCGATTATGCGCCGGGCACGGTCGTGGCCGGCCAGTACGATTTTCAGTGGTATAATGCGCGGACCAACCAATGGGTCTCGGATCGCGCCGACCTGGGTCCGGTTGCGCGGACGGGCAACGGCAGCCGCAATCTAATCAAGACGCGCGGCGTGATGATGCAGTCCTCGCTGTGGCAAGACCGCATCGTGGTCACGCTCGGCAAGCGCGAGGATGAGAACTCGAACAAGCCGTTCAACGCGGCCAGCCGCAATCCCGACCAGATCGACTTCGACTATCTCGCCAGCGAACAACTGCGGCGGGTCGACTGGACCACCCAGGAGGGCAGCACGCTGACCAAGGGAATCGTGGCCAAGCCGCTGCGCTGGTTTCACGTTCACTATAACGAGTCCGACAGCTTCAAGCCTGATGTGCCGCGCTACAACCTGGCTTTCGAGCTGCTCAGCAATCCGCGAACCGAGGGCAAGGACTACGGTTTCAGCCTGCTGCTTTTCCAGGGGAAGCTCGTGCTGCGCGCCAACCGCTACGATGTGGCCACGCTCAACACCCGCGTGGGGCAGTCCGCCACGCTCGCCTCGCGCGTGATCCGCCTCGATCGCTCAACCGCGGACGAGGACGGGTTCAACCTCACGCTGCAAGCCACGAACTGGGTGCGCGCCGCGAATCCGTCCTGGCCGGCCGCCCAGATCCAGGAAGAAGTATTTCGGATTAGCGGATACACCAAGGAACAGGAGGACCTGCTGCAAAGAACGGGGATCACGGAGACAGGCGACATCCGGTCGAAAGGCGACGAGATTGAGATCTACTACAACCCGACGAGCTTCTGGACGGCGAAGCTCAACGTCACCCGCACCAACACGTACGACACGAAGATTGCGCCCGGCATTCCGGCGCGGATTGCGGCACGCATGCCGCTCTGGACGAGCATCATCGATCCCCGTACCAACACGCCCTGGTGGACCACTCCGTATGTCGGCACGCGCGGGCCGAACACGCCGCAGAACTTCTACAACGTCTCGGTGCTCGCGCCCGTACAACTGGCGCAGGCTTCCGAAGGCACGCGCCGCGCGCAGATTCGCGAATACCGCGCCAACTTCAGCACGAGTTATCGCCTCGCCG
>JBBRCR010000036.1:0-29632 GCA_038204695.1 Opitutales bacterium
GCTCTCGTTTCCAGCAGCGTCGCCGCGGAATACGATGTGGTAGTTTATGGCGGCACGTCCGGCGGCATCGTCGCCGCGCTGCAAGCGGCACGGATGGGCAAGACCGCCGTGCTCATCGAGCCGACGCAACATCTCGGCGGATTAACCACCGGTGGATTGGGCGCAACCGACATCGGCAACAAGCGTGCGATTGGCGGCATCTCCCGCCAGTTCTACGGCCGGATCTGGCAGCATTATCAGCAACCGGGTAACTGGAAAGACGAGACGAGCGAGCAGTACTTTGCGCGTCGCACCCGCAGCGAACCGGATGAGAAGACGATGTGGACGTTTGAACCGCACGTCGCGTCGAAGGTGTACGATGACATGCTGCGCGACGCCGGTCCGAAAGTGACGGTCGTTAAAGGCGAGCGGCTCGATCTCAAGAAAGGTGTCGTGAAGTCCGGCGCGCGCATCACCCGCATCGTGATGGAGAGCGGCCGCGCGTTCGACGGGAAGATGTTCATCGACGCCAGCTACGAAGGCGACCTGATGGCGAAGGCGGGCGTCCGCTATCACGTCGGGCGCGAGGCGAACTCGGTGTACGGCGAGACCATCAATGGTGTGCAAGCCGGGCACGCGGTCAGCCACCAGTTTGTCAAGAACGTCGACCCGTATGCGAAACCTGGAGACCGCTCGAGCGGCGTGCTGCCGGGGATAAACGTGGACGGACCCGGCAAGGAATTCAGCGGTGACCGCAAAGTTCAGGCGTACAATTTCCGGATGTGCACGACCGACGTGCCGGAGAACCGCCGCGCCTGGGAAAAGCCGGCGAACTACGATCCGCGCTGGTTTGAATTGCGGCTGCGCAACTTTGAAGCCGGCGACCAACGCGTGCCATGGAACCCCGTTTGGATGCCGAACCGAAAAACGGATACAAACAACAATTTCGCGATCAGCACGGATTTCATCGGGATGAACTGGGACTATCCCGATGCCGATTACGCCACCCGCGCCAGAATCTGGCGGGCGCACGAGGACTGGCAGAAGGGTCTGATGTGGACGCTGGCCAACAACCCGCGCGTTCCGGAGAAGGTGCGCGCGGAATTTCAGCGGCTCGGGCTGGCGAAGGACGAGTTCAAGGACAACGACAACTGGCCGCGTCAGCTCTACGTGCGGGAAGCCCGCCGGATGATCAGCGAGTACGTGATGGCCGAAAAGAACTGCACGCGGGCCGAAGTCGCGCCCGACAGCGTCGGCATGGGCGCGTACAACATGGATTCGCACCATATCCAGCGCTACATCACCAAGGAAGGCTTCGTGCGGAATGAGGGCGACATCCAGGTGCGCGTTCGCCCCTACCCCGTCAGTTTTCGCAGCATTCGCCCGCAGGCGGCGGAATGCACAAACCTGCTCGTGCCGGTGTGCCTGAGCGCGTCGCACATCGCGTATGGCAGCATCCGGATGGAGCCCGTTTTCATGGTGCTGGGCCAGAGCGCGGCCACGGCGGCTGTGCAGGCGATCGAGCAGCGCGTCGACATCCAGCGGATTGATTCGGCCCAGCTGCGCCGGCGGTTGGAGCAGGATGGTCAGGTACTCGACTTCGACAGCCCGGCGCTGCCGCCGCGCGCGGTCAAACAAACGGCGAAGCTTGGCGGGATCGTGGTCGACGACCTGAACGCGATCGGCACCGGGTTTGCGCGGAACAGCACGGCGCATCCAGCGTATGTGGAAAGCGGTTACCGGCACGACGACAATGGCGGCAAGGGGCGGCAAACGGCGCGCTTCGTGCCGGATTTGCCGAAAGCCGGACGTTATCAGGTGTTCGTGGCTTACCCGTGGAATGCCAATCGCGCGGCGAATGTGCCGGTGACGATCCGTCATGCCGACGGCGAGAAGAAGGTGACGTTGAATCAGAAGAAAAAACCGAGCGTGCAGGAGCTGCTGGAGCCGGTCGGCACCTTCCGTTTCGAAAAGGGCACGGCGGGCTACGTGGAAATTTCGAATGCCGGCACCGACGGCTACGTGGTGATTGATGCGGTCCAGTGGGTCGAGGCTCCGTAGGCGCAGCGCCGTGGCTGCGAGCGCCAGCCCGCAGCCACAGACGGGGCCACTTCAATTCGGAGTGCAGTCCGGCTCGGCGTGGCATGGGCGTCCCGCCCATGTATTCACAACATGAACACGTGAGCTGTTTGTTTCCGCATCGTCTTCGGGCGCCGTCCCGAAAGCGTTCGATCGTGCACGCATCCACTCGCTGACGCTCGCAGCCTCGACCAATCGCCGGTGCGCGTACGCACGATTTTATTTAGCCGGCGCGCCGCCCTGAACTCATCGCGCCTTCAATTGCTCCTCAAATAACCGCTTCACACCGAGACGAACTGCCCTACGCTGCGGCGCCCGGATACTTCCTTCCGGCCCGCTCCCCCAAGAATTCCCGTTTTCCATGAAGGTCACCGCCTCCACCCGCCGGCAGTTCATCAAGACCACCGCGACCGCCATCACCGCGTTCAACCTTCTGCCCCGGCATGTGCTGGGCGGACCACGGTTTGTGCCGCCGAGCGAAAAGGTGAATGTCGCGCTCATCGGCGCCGGCGGCCGCGGCATTCAGAACATGCGCTCGCTGTTCGAACTCGATGATGTGCAGGTCGTCGCCATCGGCGACCCGGCGGAGACCTTCAGCCTTCAGGATTTCTACTACAAAGGGGCCGGCGGCCGCGTGCCAGCGCAGGCCGAGGCGGAACAACACTACGCGCAAAAAACACCGAACTACCGTTGCGCGGGCTACGAGGATTTCCGCGTGATGCTGGAAAGGGAAAAGAGCATCGATGCCGTGCTCTGCGCCACGCCCGATCATCTTCACGCCTATGTATCACTTTCCTCGATGCGCGCCGGCAAGCACGTCTACTGCGAGAAGCCGCTGACGCACAACATTGCCGAAGCGCGCGAAGTCGCCCGCGTGGCGCGTGAAACCGGTCTCGCGACCCAAACCGGCAATCAAGGTCACTCAACGGTCGGGATCCGCGAAACGGTCGAATACCTGCGCGCCGGCACCATCGGCACGGTGCGCGACATCCACGTTTGGGTTCCGGCCAAACGCTGGAATCCGTCGCTGACGAGCAAGCCGGCGGACACATCGCTGATGCCCGCGGGGTTGAACTGGGACCTGTGGCTCGGGCCGCGCGAACCGCGGCCGTTCAATACCGCGTATTTCCCCGTGTCGTGGCGCGATTTCTGGGCGTTCGGCGGCTCGGCGATGGGCGACTTCGGTTGTCACGATCTCGACGCGTCCACGTGGGCGTTCGAACTGCCGGCGCCCACCCGGGTCGAGGCGCTGGCCGTGGGCCCAACCGACGACGAGATCGCGCCGCATGGCTCCACGATCTTTTTTGACTTCCCGGCGAAGGGCGCCGAGCCGGCCCGGCGCATCCACTGGTACGACGGGGGCATGCGCCCGCCCGCGCCGGAAGCAATTGGAAGTTTTCCCCTGCCACGCCGTGGCATGATGTTTATTGGCGACAGGGGTGTAATCCAATGCGACGGAGCGGGCGGCGCGCCCCGCGTGTTTCCCGACTCGCTCCGCTCATCCGCGGCGAAACCCGCACCCACGTTGAAGCGCTCGAACGGTCATCACCGCGACTGGATCGATGCGTGCAAAGGCGGCGCACCGGCGAGCAGCAACTTTGGATACGGCGCGCATCTGACGGAAATTGCGCTGCTTGGTGTGCTCGCCCTCCGTTTGGGCAAGCCGCTCGACTGGGACGCCGCCAAGATGGCGGTGCGGGGGTTGCCCGCTGCCGACGCGCTCATCCGTGGCACCTATCGCCGTGGCTGGGAAATCCTGGGCACGTGAGGTGAACCTCGCAGTGCGGCCAGCGTTGTAAGTTTTCGCGGGGCGGCTCAATCTCCGCCCTTCACCGTTCCTCTCATGAATATCTCGCTTCGGCCTCTCATCTCGTTCCGAACCCTGCTGCTGCCGCTGCTGGTGATCGCCAGCATCGCTTCCGCCGCCCAGCCGGGAAATGCGTTCCTCGGCCGGTGGGCGCTTACGATTCCAGGCGGCCGCGCGGGCTGGCTGGAGATTAAACAGGAAAAGGGATGGTATGATGGCTCGATTCTCTGGGGCGGTGGCAGCGTGCTGCCGCTTTCGAGCGTGGTGATCGAAGGCAACCAACTGACCGTCACCCGCACGCGCGACGTCGAGCGAAAAGACGCAGCCGGCAAGATCGTTCGCACGCAGCTATTCACCGAAACCATCACGGCGGAGGTGCAGGGCGACGCGATGAAGCTCACGCGCGTGGCTCCGCGCCCGAACGGCCAGGGTTTTGAACGGAATGATTTCACTGGGCAACGAATTCCGCCGCTGCCGCCGCGCCCGAACCTGGCGAAGGTAAAGTTCGGCGCCCCGGTTCAGCTGTTCGACGGCCGCAGCCTGGCCGGTTGGAAGCTGGTCGAAAGCGATTTAAAAAGCGCCTGGGTGGCGGAGAAGGGCGAGCTGCACAACCGGCCGCCGGCGACCGCGGCGGGCGAACGGCACGTGCGGACCGCGAACCTGCGCACCGAGCGCGATTTCGAGGACTTCAATCTCACCCTCGAAGTGAGCGTGCCGGCAAAGAGCAACAGCGGCGTGTATTTGCGCGGGTTATACGAAATTCAGGTTTTCGACTCGTTCGGAAAACCGCTCGATTCGCACAACATGGGTGCGGTCTACAGCCGAATCATGCCCACCGCCTCCGCCGAAAAACCGGCCGGCGAATGGCAGCGACTCGAGATGACGCTCGTTAATCGCCACGCGACCATCATTCTCAACGGCAAAACCATCATCGACAATCAGCCGCTGCTGGGCTGCACCGGTGGAGCGCTCTGGTCAGATGAATCGCGGCCCGGCCCGATTCTCCTCCAAGGCGATCACGGCCCGGTGTCGTACCGCAACATCGTGCTCAAGCCCGTGGTGCGCTGAAGGGCATTGGTTATTGGTTGTTGGTTGTTGTTGGAAATTCCGGAGCACGCCGACCGAGGACGCGGCATGCGCGGCGTGATCCAGCGGTGGCTCCGAGCGCCAGTGAGTGGATACAGGGGGCGTTCGCGCCCGCGGCCTGACGTGGCATGGGCGTCCCGCCCATGTTTTCGTTTCGGTACGACAACACGGGCGTCCCGCCCAAGTGCACAGCGCTTCGAGCCATCCATGGGGCGGGACGCCCGTGGGACACTGAACATGGGCGAGACGCCATACCTTTATACACAAGTCGCGCCATGTTGCGCTGAATTTGGGCGGGACGCCCATACTGGTATACCTACGACAAACATGGGCGAGACGCCCATGCCACTCCAAACCCATGGGCGAGACGCCCATGCCACTCCAAACCCATGGGCGAGACGCCCGTGCCACCTCGATCCCACGCGCCGGACGCGCATGCCAACTCGTTGCCCCGCTCGCCGCCTCGACGGAATCCGCCGGTCGGATACGCGGCTCCGCTCAATGAATTTCCGGTTCCTCCCACGCGCCCGGGCCGCTGAGAAAATCGAAATCGCAGCCTTGATGCGCCTGCGTCACGCGCTCGCTGTAGAGCGCGAGATACCCGCGCGCGTGCTTGCGCTCCGGTGCCGCCCATTGGGCGCGGCGCTTTGCCAACTCCGCCTCCGGCACGAGCAAGTCGAGCCGCCGGCGGGAAACATCGAGGGTGATTCGATCGCCATCGCGCACCAACGCGAGCGGCCCACCCGCGTCGCTTTCGGGTGAAACATGCAGCACACACGTGCCGTATGACGTCCCGCTCATGCGCGCGTCCGAAATCCGCAGCATGTCCCGCACGCCTCGTTCGAGCAGCTTCTTCGGGAGCGGCAGCATGCCCCACTCCGGCATGCCCGGTCCGCCCAGCGGTCCCGCTCCCTGCAGCACGAGCACGGAATCCTCGGTGATGGCGAGATCGTCGCGATCCATCCGGGCTTCCAAATCGGCGTAGTTCCGGAAAACCACCGCGTTCCCGGTGTGCTGCATCAACCGCGGCGTCGCGGCCGAGGTCTTGATGACGGCGCCATCCGGCGCGAGCGTGCCATACAGAATTGCCGTGCCCCCGCTGGCCGCCAGCGGCTGACTCCGCGGCCGGATGACCTCGGCGTTTACGATCGTCGCACCCGCCAGATTTTCGCCGAGCGTGCGTCCATTCACGGTCGTGCAATAGAGATGAAGCAAATCCCGCAACTCGCCCATGAGCGGACGCAGCCCGCCCGCGTAATAGAAATCCTCCATCAGAAACGCACCCGAAGGGCGCAGGTTCGCGAGCACCGGCGTGAGTTGGGAAATGCGATCAAAGAGCGGCAGTTCGAGCGGCAACCCACAACGCCCGGCCATCGCCACCAGGTGAATGATGGCGTTGGTTGATCCACCGATTGCCATGTCCACCGTGATCGCATTTTCGAAGGCAGCGCTCGTAAGCACGTCGCGCGGCTTGAGATCCTCCCACACCAGTTCGACGATCCGGCGGCCGGAATCGACGGCCATCCGCGTGTGATTCGAATCGACGGCGGGAATCGACGACGCGCCGGGCAGTGTCATCCCCATCGCTTCAGCCAGCGCCGTCATCGTCGCGGCCGTGCCCATCGTCATGCAAAATCCCGGTGAGCGGGCGATGCCGCCTTCCATGTCGTTCCACTCCTGATCGGTGATGGTGCCGGCACAGCGCTCCGCCCAGTATTTCCACAGGTCGGTGCCGCTGCCGAGCGCTTTGCCCTGCCAATTGCCGCGCAACATCGGACCGGCCGGGACGAAAATCGCGGGCACGTTCGCGCTGATTGCGCCCATCAGCAGTCCCGGCGTGGTCTTGTCGCAGCCGCCCATCAACACGGCGCCATCCACGGGCAGCCCGCGCAGAATCTCCTCCGTCTCCATCGCGAGCAGATTCCGAAACAGCATCGGGCTCGGCTTGAAATACGTTTCGGTGATCGAGAGTGCCGGGATTTCCACCGGGAAACCGCCCGCCTGCCACACGCCACGCTTCACCGCCTCGGCCCGCTCCCGCAGATGCGCGTGACACGGGTTGATTTCGCTCCAGGTGTTCACGATCGCAATCACCGGTTTCCCCACGAAATCTTCAGGCTGATGGCCCAGCTGCCGCATGCGGGAGCGATGACCAAGTCCCCGCAACGTGGGCGGGCCAAACCAGCGATGGCTGCGGAGTTCCTCGGGCTTTTTCCTCGTCATGGTAAGAAGGCGTGATCCGAGTATTTGCCGCCGCGGCGGAGGTGACGAGCCGGGACTTTCTGCTGATGGGAGCGAGATGGGCGAAGACGCGTAAGACGGGAACGACATGGAAGACGGAGAAGACGCCCCCATCCACTCGCCCGTTCGACAGGCTCAGGGCCCCGAGCCGGGGTCGGGGGGCTGGTGCTCGCAGCCACTACCGAGCCATCCACTCGCTGGCGGAGCGGCGCGATACCTTGCGCTGGTATCAGGCGTCTTGTTATCACCAACGACCATGCGGCGCGCTCTTCTCATCCTGCTCTTCTGCATCACGACGGGGACTGCGACGGCCGCAGGATTTCTCGACTGGCTGCTGCCGAAACATGACGTGCAGGTGATTACCGTCACGGATACCACGCCAGTGGGCGCCTTGCGCCGGCCGGTAACGCCGCAGAACCCTGTTTATTATACAGCCGTCAACGTGGGCTACCACGACTTCGGCGGCATCATCGCCGGCGAGAAGATTCCGCCCAAGGACGAGGTGGTGAAGATGATTGCCCGGGTTCTGGCGAAGCAGGGTTACTTGCCGGCGACTGACGCCCATCTGCCCTCGCTGCTCCTGCTTTGGACTTGGGGCACGATGAATACCGATCGCTTCTATAATCCCTCCGGAGACGACATGGAGGGGCGGCAGGTGAACCGGCGGCAGCTGATGCGGTTTCTCGGCGCCTACAAGGTCGGTCTCATGAGCAAGGAGCGGAGCAGTTTTCAGGATGAGATGTTTGAACCCGGGATGCTATTCCGTGACGCCGATGCAGAAATGATCGCCGACCTCGCAACGGAAGATCTCTACGTGGCCGCCATCTCGGCCTACGACCACGCGGCGGCGCTCCAGAGCAGGAAGATTCTGCTCTGGACGACGAAGATCAGCTGCCCGTCGCGCGGACTGATGCTGCCGGAAACGCTGCCGACGATGCTCGCACTCGCCGGCCCGCACATTGGGCGGGAGACGGCCCGACCCGTTTCGATCAAGGCATCCGAGCACTTCAAGGCCGACGTGAAGATCGGGGATCCCACCGTCGTGGAGTATCTCGAGAATACTCCCCTCCCGGTGGTGGAAGCGTCCAAAGACGCCGCGAAGAAGAGTTCCACGCCCGCGCCGAAAAAGAAGAAGCGCTGAGGGTGGCGCTGCTAGCGCGAGCGGGTGGATTTGTTGATTCACGCATCCACTCGCTGGCGCTCGCAGCTACGAATGGGCTTTCCAACCGTGGTTCGAGTAGAGCCGCGTCTCCGACCGGCGGCCCTTTTGGCGGGAAATGAGGTGAGAAATTTCCGAAATATCGGTGTTTCGATTGCGACAAACCGCCGGTCGGAGACCGGCGCTACTGCGAACAAATCCTCACTTATCGAGCTTTCTGCTCGCTGGCGCTCGCAGCCACGGACGGGCGATCCACTCGTTGCGTTGCCGGGAGTACATCGCCTCCACTCGCTGGCGCTCGCAGCTACAGCACTCGCAGCTCGCAGCGACAGCACTCGCAGCTACAGGTGATCAGCCACGTTCAGTTGAAAAACGGAAAGAGCCGCTTGAGTTCGGCTTTGTCGGGCTGGCTGCCGTATTCACAAACCTCGAACGCTTCGGCGTGCTTCACCGCCTTCGCCGCATCGCCTGGATACCACGTCGCGAGTTCCCGGTTGAACCGCGCCGCGGTGCCCTGGAACCGGCGTGTAAAATTATCCCGCACCTGTCGCTGGCGCTGTTGCTGGCCCGCCGGATCCGCGGGGTAAAGATGCGGCCCGCCATTGGCTCCGCCCTCGGCAAACTGCGAGATCATGACACCAAGCGCATCGAGCTTCTTCTCGATGACCGGATCAATCGAAACGATGATGTCGGCCCGCGACGGCGCCGGTTTCTGAAAACGATCCGTGTAATACATGAACACCGGATTCTTCTTCATCGCCGGCACATCGGGACAAAAAAACGGCACCGTCACCATGAACGCCGCGTCCTGCACCAACACGCCGGTGTAGCGATGGTCCGGATGATAATCGTTCGTGCGCGGTCCGAGCACGACGTCGGCATTCCACTCGCGAATCAGCCGCGTCAGCGTGCGGCGGTTCTCGAGGGTGGGTTCCAGTTCGCCGTCATGGATGTCAAGCACCACGCCCTGCACCCCGAGAATCTCGTGGGCCTTGTCCACTTCCGCTTTCCGCCGCACCGCGAGCGGGCCCCCCGCCTCGCGCCAGTGGCCGATGTCGCCGTTGGTGACGGAAACCAACAGCACGTGATGCCCCTGACGCGCCCACAACGCACCGGAGCCACCGATTTGAATTTCGCAATCGTCGGGATGCGCTCCGAACGCGATGATCCGCAGCTTGCCGTCGTTGGGCGGCATTTTGACTCCGGGGATGTCTGCCCGCGAGACGTGTGCCAGCAAGTTGAATACAACAAAGGCGGCGAACGCCGCGACCGGGTGGAATCGGGATTTCATGGAGGGGAGCCCGTACTTCGTCCGAGGCGGACCCATTTGTCAAAACTCGCGGCACCACGCGCGCGCACGTTTCCCGTGCTCGCCGCAAACCACCCGGCCCGCTTCTGGTCCGCACTACGGACTGGGGCGCGTCCTCGAGCCCGCAACGTCCTCATTCAGGTGCTCGATGGTTTCGGCCGTTGGAAAACCGCCGCTCCGCGGAGCGGCGGTTTCCCAACCGCTCCTCCCACTGAGTGACGAGGCAGCACCGGTGGTACAGCATCAGGTATTCTTTTTCGTCGAGCCGCAGACGCTCGAGCCAGGTGGCGATTTCCGGGGGCGACAGTTTTCGCACTTCATGCAGCGGGCACAAAGACGGGTTTGTCTTTGTGTGCGGACAATTCCCCGCAAGTTTCGCCAATTGATCATCCAGCCACTGAACTCGATTTGGGGCGCTGGAAATTCCAGTCGGGGGCTTTTTCACTGCGCCACGCTAACGAGAACGTCCCACCTGCAACAGACAAAAGCTCCCTCGGCCGCGAATCTGGTCGCACGGCGACCGCAGACCGGGACCGTTTTTCCCGCCGAGGAAAAGCTTCCGGATCGGGCCTAATCACACGTAGAAGAAACCCAGCGAAGCGGCGCGCGGTGGGTCGGCTCGAAACGTCGCGCCGCACCAGCCGTCACTTCCGTTTTCCACGCATGAACCAACTCCGCCTGCTCTGCGCCGCCGCCAGCGCGTTTCTTGCCGTTTCCGTCCGGGCCGCCGTGTTGCCGCTCGATCAGCGGCCCGCCAAACCCGACGAATGGGGCTATCGACCGGCGGATGGCGCCGTCGTGCAACTCAACCCACCGTCCTTCACCTGGCTCGCCCAGACGGCCGCCGCAAGCTACACCGTGCAGTGGTCGCAGGATGCCTCCTTTCCCGCCGCCGCGACGACCACCGCGGAGGGCGTCGTCTGGCCCACCTACACGCACCACGCCACGCTGAAGCCCGGCATTCAATTCTGGCGCTACCGTTATGTGAACAACCGCGGTGAGTTTTCGGAGTGGAGCGTCGTCCGGCGGGTCGAGATTCCGGCCGACGCCGTGACGCTCCCGATGCCAACGGTGGCGCAGCAGCGCGCGAAGGTCCCGTCGCAGCACCCGCGTTTGTTTCTGCGGCCCGAGGATCTGCCGCGGTTGCGCGAACTGGCGCGTACCCGGGAAAGCCAGGCTTTCGCCGCGCTGCGCAAAACCGCCGATGACTACATCGCGGCGGGCCCCACGCCCGAGCCGTCGCACCCGGGCTCCGCTCGCGACAAGAACAACGCGGAGTTGATCAAGTATTGGTGGCCCAACCGCGAACAGACCGAAAAGGCGTGCAACGAAGCGGAGACGATTGCGTTCGTGTATTTGATAAGCGGTGACAAAACCTACGGCGAAGCGGCGCGCCGGTGGGTGCTGCACCTGGCCAGCTGGGATCCGAAAGGGAACACGAATTTCGCGCTCAACTGCGAGGCGGGCAAACCGCTGCTGTATCGTCCCGCCCGCGCGTACGACTGGGCCTGGGACATGTTCACCGCTGACGAACGCACGAAAATTCAGGGCGTCATGCGCCACCGCGTGCTGGATGCGTGGAACAGCGGCGAAGTCGCGCGCGGGGTCGGGCACCTGCAGCGACCGTTCACCAGCCACGGCAATCGCGTATGGCACAAGCTCGCCGAAGCGGGCATCGCGTTCCTGGATGAAATTCCCGAGGCGCCGCAGTGGCTGGATTATGCGGTGAACAAGTTCTTCTCGTGCTACCCTGTCTGGTCCGACGACGACGGCGGCTGGCATGAGGGTGTCAGCTACTGGTCGGGCTATCAGAGCAAGGTGGTCTGGTGGTTGCAGGTCGCGCAATCGGCCCTGGGGATCGACGGGTTGAAGAAGCCGTTTTTTTCCAAAGTCGGCGACTACCCGCTCTACATCTCGCCGCCGCACTCGCCCAATTCCGGCTTCGGCGATCTCGCTTCGCGCCCGCTCACCGCACCGAGTTTCATGGAGTACCATCTCCGGGCCCGCGCCATCAGCGGCGATGGCGGCAACGCGCGCTACTGGCGCTGGTGGACGCAGCAGAAAGACATGCGCGCCAATGGCGGCTTTCTCGGTTTTCTGTACCGCGCGAACCTGCCGCCGCTTCCGCCGCCGCGCCCGCCCACCGATTTGCCCCAGTCGAAGGTGTTCCACGGCATCGGCGTCGCCAGCCTGCACACCACGTTGCTCGACAGCCGCAACGACGTGCACTTCGCCTTCAAATCAAGTCCGTTTGGTTCTCAAAGCCACGGCCACAATCCGCAAAATTCATTTCAACTGAACGCATACGGCGATGCGCTGCTGGTGGCGAACGGCTATCGTGACCTGCATGGCAGCAAGTTTCATTATCAACATGTGCATACGACCGCGGCCCAGAATGCCGTGCTGGTGAATGGCGAAGGCCAGGTGCCGCACTCAGCGGCTTCGACCGGCAGGATCGTCCGCGAACAGCTGCATGCGAGTTACGATTATATCGCAGGTGATGCGACCATCGCCTACGGCGGCCGGATGCAGAAGGCGTGGCGCCACGTGATCTTCGTGAAAGGTTCGGAACCCTTCATCGTGCTTTACGACGAGATGGTGGCATCGGCGCCCGCCACGTTCCAGTTCATGCTGCACGCGCTGAAGCCGTTCGAGATCGATGCGAACGCAGCGCGGCTGCGCGTGGAGCAGCCGAAGGCCGGTGTGGAAGTCGCCTACCTGTCGCCGGTGCCCATGACATTCAAGCAGACCGACGGATTCAGTCCGCCACCGACGAAGGAGTTTCCGAACATCTGGCATGTCGAAGCGGGGACCACGGAGCCACGGCGCGAGTTGGGCGTGGTCACGGTGCTGATGCCGCACCGATCTGGAAAGACCTCCGCGTGGCAGGCCCGCCGGCTGGAGCAGAATGGAGAGGTCAACGTTGAAGTGACCGTCGCCGGCCGGCGGCATGTCATCATCCTGCCGACGCCAGGCACGGATCAGCCGGTACGCGTGCGACTCGCGTCGGGCGGGTGACACGAGGAGTCGCGCGGACCGGGAGTTCGAGTCAGCCCGGCATAGCGCACGGACGGTCGGCGCGGCATAGCGCGCACGGCACGCGGCGACCGCGCTCCGTCGGATCGGCGGCTTTCCAGCCGCCGTGGTCCGTTTGATCGACCCGTCTCGGGCGACTGGAAAGTCGCCCCTCCGATAAGGCACCTGCAACCGTACATCAGTAGCCGCTTAGAGACTCGGCGCTACTTCCAGAGCTCGAATGCAGTGCCGTGCACAAAAAAAGCGGAGCCGTCTGGCTCCGCTCGCGTACTGCAATGTGCAGGCAAACTTACTTCTTCTTCTTGCCCTTCTTCTTGCCGGAGGCGGCAGCAAACTCCTCGGAGGACAGCTTGCCGTCCTTGTTCTTGTCGAGTTCGCCAAACTTGTCGCCCGCGGCATCGTCGCCGAGAGTCGCCTTCATGGCCGCCACGAATTCAGCGCGGCTGACGGAACCGTTGCTATCCTTGTCGACGGTGGCGAAGGCGGGCTCAGAGCTCTTCTTCTTTTCGCCCTTGGCGGCGAAAGTGAAGGGAACGGCGACCGCGGCGGCGATCACTGCGATAACGATGCGATGATTGAATTTCATGGTTGGGAGTTAAGGGATCGGAATATCCGACGTGGTGCGATATGACGGGAGGGGTGAATTTTGGTTTCAGTGGCGGATCATTAATTTACGGCACCGCCTCGAGGTGAGCATTTTCTGCGCAGGGGCCGCCATCGCTGCGCAAAGTCTGCGCATGTTCGGGCGTTAACCATTTGTCCTCTTCTGCTCTGTTACCATGCCAGAGCCGGTGCGTCAGTATTCCGTCGTATGCAACCGCCAGCATTTTCCGGGTGCGTGACCCTAACCCCCACGCCGTTTCGCCGTCTGCGCGCCTGTGCCGCGTCAGGCCTGCTCGCTCTGGTTTGTCTGTCCGGTTATTCACTCCACGCCCAGAATACGCCGAAGGATGATGCCCGCCGCCGCGGTGGTGGCACCGACGAGAAGGACCGGCGCAGCATGAACCCGCAGGACATGCAGGCGCGGCTGCTCTCGGTGCTACGCGACCGGCTCGAGGTACCCAATGACGAGGAATGGGCCGTCATATCCGAACGAATTCTCAAGGTGATGGAAGTTCGCCGGGCCAGCGGGGACGGTGGCAGTTTCTTCGGCGGATTTCGCGGTGCTCCTGGTGGTGGCGGTGGACCGGGTGGCTCGACCAGAACGGACGGTGGCAATCGCACCGCTCGCGGCCCCGGTGGCACCAGTGGCAATCCCGATGCGCAGGCGCTTCAAGCCGCAGTCACCGACAAGATGCCCGAAGCCGAAATCAAGCTCCGCCTCCAGCGCCTACGCGAGGCGAGGCTTTCCAACGAGTTGAAACTCTCCAAAGCGCAGGATGATCTCCGCGCCGTCCTGACCGTCCGGCAGGAGGCGCTTCTCGTCCTCATGGGACAGCTCCGCTGATTTCGTTGTGATTACCGATCTCGTCCCCAACCCCCAGACCAACGGCGCCGTGCCGGAGCTGCTCACGCGAATGATCGCGGACCGGCAGCTCACCACCACGGATTGCCGCGCATTCCTGAAACAGAATCCGTCGCCGGACGCACTCTCCGAAGAACGCGTCCTGCGCTGGCTGGCGCGCGAATACGGGGTGCCGTTTGTGATGCTGGACGAACTCGAGCCCGACAAGCAGGTGCTGTCGCTCTTCCCCGCGCGACTGCTCCTGCGCGACGAATTGCTGCCACTGCGGCGCGTCGACAACCAAATCGAAATCGCCACCAGCCGGCTTTTTGCCACTCAGGGGCTCGATGGTCTGAAAGCGCTCACCGGCTTGCGCGTCCGGCCCGTGCTGGCCGTGTCCGAAGCCGTTCAGCGCGAGATGAAGAAGCGGTTGGGCGTGGGCGCCGACACGATTGACACGCTCGACGAGGAGACCGCACTCACGGTCGTCGACGACAGCGGCGGCACCAACGACACGAATCTGGATGAAGCCGCCGAGGACGCCTCGATCATCCGGTTCGTCAACCAGGTGCTCAAGGATGCGATCGATCTGCGCGCCTCGGACATCCATCTGGAACCTTTCGAGGACGAGCTCCGCATCCGCTACCGCATCGACGGCGTGCTCCAGGAAATCCCCGTGCCCGCCCAGGTGAAGCGGTTTCAGCCGGCCATCGTCGCCCGCGTCAAGATCCTCAGCCATCTGAACATCGCCGAGAAGCGGCTGCCGCAGGATGGACGCATCAAGGTGCGGATCGACGCGGCCGAGGTCGACATCCGCGTATCCGTTATTCCGATGCTACACGGCGAGGCCGTGGTCATGCGCCTCCTCCGGCAAAACGCCGCGCTCAAGGGGGCGAAAGAGCTCGGGATGAACGAACGCGAATACAGCTCCCTGCAACGCGTGCTGGAACTGCCGCACGGAATCGTCCTGGTGACGGGACCGACCGGTAGCGGAAAAACGTCGACCCTTTACACGGCGCTCCAGGAAATCAACGACACCGAGCGGAAGATCATCACGATTGAAGATCCGATCGAATACCAGCTGAAGGGCGTAAACCAAATCCAGGTTTCGGAGAAATCCGGACTCACGTTCGCCCGCGGTTTGCGCTCCATTCTCCGCCATGATCCTGACGTCATCCTGATCGGTGAAATCCGCGATCACGAGACGGCGCAGATCGCCGTGCAGGCGTCGCTCACCGGTCACCTCGTGTTCTCGACGCTGCACACGAATGACGCCGCGGGCGCCGTGACGCGACTCGTCGACATGGGGGTGGAACCGTACCTCGTGGCCTCGTCGCTCGAGGCCGTGCTGGCCCAGCGGCTCGTGCGGGTGCTGTGCCCGCACTGCAAGCAGATCGACGACGCACCCACCACCCTCACCTACAAGACACGGATGGGCATTCCGGCGGCCGCGCGTGTGTATCGGTCGGTTGGATGCCGCGAATGCCGCAACACCGGCTTCCACGGCCGCCGCGCGATTTTCGAATGGATGGACAGCAGCAACGAAATTCGGCAGCTGGTGTTGAAGAACGCCTCGACCGATTCGATTCGCGACGCGGCCTGCCGCGCCGGCATGCGCACCCTCGCGGAGGACGGCCGCCGGCTGGTGGAAGCGGGCGTCACGACCATCGAAGAAGTGCTCAGCGTGACGACCGTGCATGAAATGGCGCCGGCGCTTCAGGCCTCGCCAGTGGAGCCGGAAGCCGCAGCCGCGACGACTCACCGCACGAGTCACGCGGCCTGACCCCGGCGCCGCTCCCCATGCCCCAATTTGCCTACAAGGCCATGCAGCGCGATGGCGTCCTGATTGAGGGCGCGCTTGACGCCACCAACCGCCATGAGGCGTTGCGACAAGTCGAACTCCTCGGGCTGAAACCCATTCGTCTGGCGGAAGGAACCGCCGCCCGCGCGGGAACCGGCGGTTCGCGCAATGCCAGCCGGAGCAACCCGGGAGATGCGGCGGCGAAGGCGAACGGCGCCGCGGCCGATGCCGACGACAGCGCGCCCCTGTTTGGCTTGAAGCTCGGCGCGTCCAAGAAGATCACGCCGCGGATGCTCGAGAATTTCACGCGGCTGCTGTCGAGCCTGCTCGCGGCGGGCGTGCCGTTCAGTCGCGCGCTGGTCATTCTGCACCGCGAGGCAGCGGCTCCCGCGGCCAAGCACAAATGGAAGGAGATCCACGACCTGGTGATCGATGGCATGTCGCTTTCAAATGCGATGGCGCGATCGCCGGAAACTTTTCCGCGCGTCTATATCGCGATGGTCGAGGCGGGTGAAACCGGCGGGTTCCTCGACGTGGTGCTCGCGCAGATCGCCGACTTTCAGGCGCGCGAGAAGGAGCTTCAGGGCAAGGTCATGACGGCGCTGATGTATCCTGCCATTCTCCTGGTGCTCGCGATGGGCGTGCTGATCTTCCTGCTCGTATTCTTCATCCCGCGTTTCCAGCTGGTCTTCCAGGGCTTCAACGCCGAACTGCCGCTGCTCACGCAAATAATCGTGCAGGTGAGCGAGGTCGTCCGCAGTTACGGCCTGCTGCTCGGCGCGGGCATCGTCGTTGCCATCGTTTCGCTCCGCAACTGGTTCAAATCAGAGAAGGGCCGGCGCGCGTGGGAGGGGACCGTGCTGAAGCTGCCGACGATTGGACCGCTCGTCGCCCAGTTCGCCATGGCGCGATTCTGCCGGATGCTCGGCACTCTGCTTGGCGCCGGCGTGCCGCTGATCAACGGCCTGAACGTCGCGCGCCGCTCGATCGGCAACCAAATCCTCGTCGACGCCGTTTCCGAATCGATCGACCGCGTGAAGGAAGGCAAGCCGCTCGGCGCCAGCCTGGCGCAAAACCGATCTTTGTTCCCCGGCGCCGTCGTCGAGATGATCTCGGTGGCCGAGGAGAGCGGCAAACTCGATCACGAATTGCTGCGCATCGCGACCGTGACCGAGTCGGACCTCGACCGGCAGCTCAAGACCGTCGTCGCTTTGGCGGAACCGCTGATGCTCTTCCTGATCGCCGCACTCGTCGGCACCATCTTCATCGGAATGGTGATCCCGATCTTCTCGCTCCAAGACCATATCAAATAGCCATGAACTGCTCCGCCCGACTCCCGTCGTTTTCCGCCACCCGCGCCGGCACGCGTTCCCGGCCGGCCATGCGCCGGCTTGCCGCGCGCGGCTTCACGCTCGTCGAACTCCTGCTCGTGCTGGTCATTCTGGGCATTCTGGCCGCCCTCGTTCTACCGAAATTCACGGGCCGCACCGAACAGGCGCGCGTCACCGCCGCGCAGACGCAGATTTCCACCTTCGGCACCGCCCTCGATGCTTACGAAGTGGATACAGGCAGCTACCCGCGGGGCCAGGACGGGCTCAATCAACTCATGGTTCAGCCGTCGGATGTCACCGGCTGGCGCGGGCCGTACCTGAAGAGCGACATCCCGATGGACCCCTGGGGACACCCGTACGGTTACGAATTTCCCGGCAAGCTGAACCCCAGCGGATATGATCTGCGCTCGTCCGGTCCCGACGGCCAGGCCAACACCACCGACGACATCGTCAACGCGACGATTTCGTCGCGCTAGGCGAACGCGAAAGGATCCGAGTGCGCGATTGCAGCATCAATGGGCGGCGACCGGCCTCGTGCCGCGTGCGCGCATTCACGCTGATCGAACTGATCTTCGTGCTCATGCTGCTGGCGATCGCCGCCAGCATGGTCGCGCCGCGGATGTCGTCGTTTTTTCGCGGCCGCGCCCTCAACTTCGAAGCGCGACGCATGTTGTCGCTCATCAATTATGCCCAAAGCCGCGCGGTCTCGGAATCAGTGCCCGTTCTCTTGTGGGTAGACGCGCGCACCTCCCGCTATGGAATCGAAGTGCAGGGCGCCCACGCGAGTGCCGACGATCGCACGCCCACCTTTACCGCCGATCCCACGCTCACGCTCGTCGCACCTCCATCCACGGGTGAAGTTGCCTCGGAAAACGACGACGAGAAGTTCGGACTGCCTGAGGGGCTCGCCGTCATCCGCTTCAACCCCGACGGTTTTTTTGACGAAATCAGCGTCCACAAAATCGTCATTCAGCTGGGCACCGAAACCGGGCTTGAACTCGTGCAAAAGACCAACCGCCTCGGGTATGAGATCCGCCCGGTCAGCAGTGCCGACTAGCATGTCGCGGCGCCTCTCATTCCCCGTCGGACCATCCCCGCGCCGGCGGCGAAGCGGCACCGGGCGGCAGCGGACTGGCTTCACCTTGATTGAACTGCTGGCGGCGCTCCTGCTGATGGCCATCGTGATCCCGGTTGCGATGCAAGGCATGAGCATCGCCACCCGCGCGGGGCTGATGGGTCAGCGCAAGGCCGCCGCGATCCGCGTGGCGGACAGCGTGCTGAACGACCTGATCATCACCAACCAGACCTCGCAGGCGACTTCAAGCGGTACCACCACGGAGGGCGGCGTCACCTATGCGTGGACTTCCGAAGCCCAGGCCTGGCCGGAGGACCCGATGTTGGAGGTCTCCGTCACCGTCACGTACAGTGTGCAAGGCACGGAATACACGGTCAGCACCAGCACGCTGATCGATCCGGCCGCGCCGGTCCTGACTTCGGATCTCGCGCTATGACCTGGCGCCCAACCAACGTTCCGCGCTCCTCCCGTGGCTTTACGCTGCTCGAGTTGTTGCTCGCCACGGCCGTGGCCGCCGTGGTCCTGGTCGTGATCCAAACGACATTTTTCGGCGCGCTCCGGCTGCACAACACCACGCACGCAAAAATCGACGGCGATCTGGTGATCGAGCGCGCCCTGCGGATCGTGCGGCGGGATTTCGCGGGCCTCATGCTCCCCAGCGGCGTCCTGGCCGTCGAACTGCAGACGACCATTTTTTCATCGGTGAATGGCGACTCGTTCGGCGAGCGCGTGAGTCCGGATCTATACACCAATTCGGGGCGGATCGACGGCTGGAACCCTTTTTCCGAGGTGCAGAGGGTCACTTATTTTCTCGGCCCGGCCTCCGATGGCGGGCCCGCCAAGGACTTCATCCGCGTGGTCACCCGGAATCTGCTCGCGGTCCAGGAAACGCCGGGTGAGCCCGAGGTGTTGCTGCACGGTGTGAGTGAAGCCAAGGTCGAATTCTACGACGGCACGACGTGGACGGGCGAATGGGATTCCGAGGCGACCGCGTCGATGCCGACCGGTATCCGGTTGCTCCTGACAATGGCGCCGGCGGATTTGGCCCATGCCGCCCCGGAGCCGATCGAACTGGTCGTGCCGGTCTATGTGGCAACGACCACCACGATCCGCGCCGCCGCGGAAAACGCCGCCCTGGAGCTCCTGCCATGAACGGGCGACGCCAACTTTCCCCCCGCCGGGTGCACGCGGATGCCTCGGACCCGCGACGGGCGCCACGCCATACCCTCACCCATAAGTCGCCGAATGCCGCCCGGAACATGGGCGAGACGCCCATGCCCCTCCAAACCCACGGGCGCGGACGCCCGTGGCACTTCGAACCATCAGGCCAGAATGCCGGTGCCATTTCACTTCGCTGGGCCGGCCGCGCTGGGCGTGGCATGGGCGTCCCGCCCATGTTTTTCTGTGCGCAACACGCGATGGGCGTCCCGCCCAAGTTGACCGGGTTTGCGCCCCCGAAGGGGTTTCCGACTGCGGATGAAGTTATGGGGAAAGGCCCGCGCTTCGGGTCCCGGACCGAACGCGGTTCGGTCTTGATCATCGTGATCTGGGTCTGCCTCGGACTCGTGTCGCTCACGCTCTATTTTGCCAACTCGATGAGCGCGGAATTGCGCGCAGCCGAAAATCGCGTGGCGGAAGCCGAGGCGCGGCAGGCCGTGGCGGCCGGCACGCGCTATGCCGGGTACATCCTGTCGCAATTTGGCATCAACGGCACCGTTCCCCTCCTCGAGGAATACAGCGCCGAAGCGCTCCAGGTCGGCGAGGCGCAGTTCTGGTTTATCGGTCGCGATCCCGACCTCACGCCCACGGGCGATCCGGTTTTCGGTCTCGTGGACGAAGCGTCGAAGCTGAATCTCAACACCGCGTCGCGAACCATGCTGGAACTCCTGCCCGGCATCACGCCGGAACTGGTCGAGGCAATCCTGAGCTGGCGCCGCCGCACGGGCGACGAGGGGGACGCGGGCGACGCGGGCAGCATGTACAGTCACCTCGATCCGCCCCGGCTCAACAAGGGCGCGCCCTTCGAGTCGGTCGATGAACTGCGCCTCATTTATGGGGCCACGCTCGAAATGCTGTTTGGCGAGGACACCAACCGGAATGGCGCGCTGGATCTCAACGAGGATGATGGCGAACTGACCGCGCCCCGCGATGACCAGAATGGTGAACTGCTCGCCGGTCTCACCGAATATGTGACGGTCTACAGCCGGCAGCCGGCCCGCCGCAGCGATGGCGGCCGGAAGATCAACATCTCGACGCCGCAGACGCGCGACGGGCTCGGCCAGCATCTGGCCCGGAGGCTCGAGCCGGGCCGGGCCGTGGAAATCATGCGCCGAATCGGCGACCAGCGCTTCGACAGCGTCGCGGAGTTCATGTGGGAGAGCGGAATGACGGCGGAGGAGTACGAACTCGTCCACACCGATTTCGCCCATCGGGACGGCACCGTCACCGGTTTGGTGAACATCAACACCGCCAGCGAGATCGTGCTGTCCTGCATCCCCGGCATCGACATCGACAACGCGTCCATGCTGGTCGGATACCGACTGGCTCATCCCGATGTGCTGACCTCGTTTGCCTGGCTGAAGGACGTGCTGCCGCGCTCGGCGGTCGGGCGGGCCGGCCCGTATATCACCGACCACTCGTATCAATTCTCCGCCGACGTGGCCGCCGTCGGACGCTTCGGCCGGGGTTACGCGCGCGCCAGGACCATTTTCGACATGAGCAACGGAATTCCGCGGATTGTCTATCATCAGGATCTCACTGCCTACGGCTGGGCCCTCGGCCCGAGCGTGCGGGAGTTGACCCGCGCAGGGAGGAACACCGGCACATGAGATGGACCAGAAAAAAACGGGTTAACTCCGTCCTCGGCCTGTCGCTGGGGCACGCGCAGTTTCGGGCGTTCCAAGTGGCGCGCGCGAAACGCGGCATCGAGGTCGTGCGCTCCAGCGCCGCGACTCTGACGCTGGATCTCCTGCATCCGGAAACGGAGCTGATTGGCCGGGAAATCAAGAATCACCTTGAGGCGGGCGGCATCCGCGAACGCCATTGCGTGGTCGTCGTGCCCGCGAGCTGGATCATGACGCAGCACGCGAAGGTGCCGGCTCTCGCTGCGGACGACGTCGATAGTTTTCTCCAGCTCGAAGCCGAAAAGGGTTTTCCCTGCGACCCGTCGCAGCTGCAGATCGCGCGCTCCCCCCATCAGTCCGGCGAAGCGAAGTACGTGACGCAACTGGCGGTCCGTCACGAGCAGGTCTCCCATCTCGCGGACGCCTTGAAGAGCGCCGGCCTGAAGCCGTTGAGCTTCTCGCTCGGGCTGGCGGCGCTGCCCGGCGTGATCGCACCGGCCGGCCGCGGCCGCATCACGCTGCGCCTCGAGCCATGGGGCGCGACGCTGCTGATTTCAATTGGCGGCGGCATCGCGGCGTTTCGAACGTTCGATGCGACGATCAATTCCGAGGCCGGCGAAAACTTGATCAACGGCGTCGCCCTCGCCCGCGAGGTGCGGATCACGTTCGAACAGGTGCCCTCGGATCTGCGTTCGGAGTTGCGCGAGCTGTTTCTGACCGGCGACGCCACGATGGCGCGCCAGATGTCCGAGACGCTCGCTGACTGGGCGACGGACACTGGTCTCAACATCGTGCTGGATAATCCGGCCACGCCGGGCGTGGCGGACCAGATGGCCGAGCAGCTCGCGATTCGCCATCTGGAGGCGGGCGCACCCTCGCTGGAGTTTCTTCCTCCCCGACCGGGCCGCTGGGCGCGGATGATGGCGCGTTACAACTCGAAACGGCTGGCCACGGCCAGCTTCGCCGCCGCCGCCGTCGTCCTGATCGCCCTGGGCTTCTTCGGCTGGCAGGAATATCGGACGTGGTCGCTGCGGAACGAATGGCATGCCATGGAAACGCAGGTGGTCGCACTCGATGCCGTGCAGGCGCGGATCAAGGATTACCGGTCCTGGTACGATACCGGCTTTCGCAACCTCAGTATCCTGAAACGTGTGACGGAATGCTTTCCCGAAAATGGCACCGTGACCGCCAAGGCCTTCGAGATTCAGGGCAGTGGTCCCAACGTCACCGTGTCAGGGGTGGCCCGCGACAATGCGGCGCTCCTGCGCACGCTCGATGAGTTGCGGAAGACGCCGCAGGTGCAGGGCCTCAAGATCGAGCAGATTCGAGGCAAGGTACCCGCCCAATTCACGTTCACCTTTCGCTGGAACAGCACCCCTAGCACATGAACTTCAACGCCAAAAACCGCCAGCGCCTGCTCGTCATTTTTGCGGGCACGGCCGTGCTGCTGCTCGTGCTCGACCGGATCATGTTCACGCCGCTGATCAAGAACTGGCAGTCGCGTTCCGCCGAGATAGCGCGCCTGACGAAGAGCGTCGCCCAGGGCCAGGGCGTGATGGAACGGGGTCCACGCATGGAAAGCCTGTGGAAGGAGATGCAGACCCAGGCTCTGCCGAAAGATCCCGCGCAGGCGGAGCAGGAGTTGATCTCGGCCTTCGATCGCTGGGGCCGCTCGAGCGCCATCGAGCTTGGCTCGATCAAGCCGCAATGGAAGCGCGGCGCCACGGATCGTTATTCGCTGCTCGAATGCCGCATCGATGCGACCGGCTCGCTCGCGACGCTTACGCGTTTTCTCTACGAGGTGGAAAAATCGCCGCTGGCGCTGCGCGTCGAATCGGTGGAACTGACCACGCGTGATCCGCTGGGACAAAAGCTCACGCTCGCGCTGCTCGTGAGCGGACTGCGCCTGGCGCCACTCGAAAGAAAATCATGACGCCCCTGCTGCACGCCAACTGCCACCGCACGCCGCGGGTACGCGCCGATCGGCCGGGCCGGGTCGCCCTGCGTTTACTGCCCATGTTCGTCGCCGCACTTCTGCTCGGCGCCAAGGCGCCAAACGGAACGAAAATCCGCCCCGCCGCGGGCCAGGCGCCGGCCGCATCGGCCGAGAAAACGAGCGGCTCCGATTTCGAGGCATTCCGCATGATCACGGATCGGAATATCTTCAACCCGAACCGGGTCAGCCGCGCCCGCGCGGCCCCCGAGGAGGAACCGGTGCGGATCGATAACGTCTCGCTGGTCGGCACGCTGCTGTCCGACGCCGGTAAACTCGCCTTTTTCGACAGCCCTGATCGGGGCTATCGCAAGACGCTGCGCGAAGGCGAGACGCTGGGCGGGCTGACGGTGAAAGAAGTCACGCCGAGCGGCGTGCAGTTGGTCCAGCAGGATCAAGTGCTGTCGCTCCGCGTGAACGAGCAACTGCGCCGCACGCCCGGCAGCAACTGGCGCGTCATCCAACGTGAACGGCTCCGGGCGGACGTCGCCCAAGCCGCCGACGGCAGCGGGATGCCCGTCATTCCGGCTGATGCATCCGAAGTCTTGAGACGCTTGATGGAGCAACGACAGAAACAATTGAAGCAATGATACCGATGACTGCCACTCCAGCCTTCTGCCTGGGTTTCGCCTTGCTGGCTGCCCCTGCGTTCGCGCAGCCCCGCGCCACCCCCGCGCCCGCCATGGTACGCCCGGCGGATACGTCCGCCCCCGCGGACGGAGATGCCGGCCTG
Organism: Opitutales bacterium; assembly: GCA_038204695.1. Lineage (GTDB taxonomy): Bacteria > Verrucomicrobiota > Verrucomicrobiia > Opitutales > Opitutaceae > ER46. The sequence continues at coordinate 23,917 of JBBRCR010000036.1, forward strand.
CGCTTCAACTTCCGCGGCGCCCCGCTCGAAACGGTGCTGAACTACATGAGCGAGGCGGCCGGCTACGTCATCGTCCTCGAGACACCGCTCCGCGGCACGCTCGACATGTGGAGCGCGCAGCCGGTTTCGCGCGCCGAGGCCGTGCAACTCCTGAACATCGCCCTCAACAAAAACGGTTACACGGCCAGCGTCCAGGGGCGGAACCTCATCGTCAGTTCGAAGGACGACGCCAAGAAGCGGAACATCCCGATCCGGACCGGCAACGACCCGCTGGAAATCCCGGAGACCGCCGAGATGGTGATGCAAATCATCCCGCTGCGGCACATCGACGCGGCGCAGGCCGCGATCGACCTTGCGCCGCTCCTGCCCGCCAGTGCGACCCTCACCTCCAACCAGGACAGCAATTCCCTCATCGTCACCGACACCCAGATCAACGTGCGCCACATTGTGACGCTCGTCTCGTCGCTCGACACGTCCAGCGACGCCGCGTCGGTCATGAAGGTATTTCAGCTGCAGAATGCCGACCCGTATGAAATGGCCGCGCTGATCACCAACGTGTTTCAGTCCGGCGCGAGCGTGACGGGCGCCTCATCGGCGGCTCGAGCGGCGAGCGCGAAGAGCGGCAAGAGTTCGGCCAAATCCGCGAAGAAGTCCGGTGGCCCGAGCGGGGCGGCCAGTGCGGCCGCCCGCGGCGCCTTCACGACTCCCATTGTCGCCGTCGCGGATCCCCGCACGTATTCGGTGATCGTCACCGCGTCGAAGGAAGAGATGCCGGGGGTCGCGGAGATCATCGCGCAACTCGACTCGAGCTCGGCGCGCAAGCAGAAGGTCTTCGTCTATACGCTGGAGAACGCCGACGTGCGCCAGGTTGAAACCGTGTTGAGGAACCTGTTCCAGTCCGCGAACGCGCGCACGCCCACCTCCACCCAGCCGGATCCCCTCGCCACCCGGGCGCAGAGCAACACCCAGACCCGGGCACCCAGTATCCAGCTTGGGACTACGAGCCGATGATCTCGCCCCACCACCGCCCTGCGCCCCGGATTCCCGCCACAACTTCAGGATTAGCCATGATCTCACCCGCTTCTCACCCGCTCCTGCGCGCTGCGCTCGTCGCGGGAATTGTACTTCTGGCCGCGGCCAGCCGTGCCGCCCAGACTCCGGCCCGCCCAAGCACGCCCGCCGCCAGCAGTGCGGCCCAGCGCGCCGCGCAGCAGAAACGTTCCACCCAAGCCGCGCGGCCGCCTACTTCGTCCTCGTCCAGTGCCGCCCGCCCCTCGGGCGGCAGCGGAGGCGTCGGCAGCCGTCAGTACCCCAATGCCACAATGGTCGGCGATGCGCTCATCACCAGCGACGCGGAGACCCGCCGGGTGATCGTCGTGACCGATGACGCCACGAATGAAAACATCAAGACCATCATCGCCACCCTCGACAAACCGAAGCCGCAGGTGCTCATCAATGTCGTCTTCGTGCAGGTGACGCATGCCAACGATCTCGATTTGGGGACCGAGGCGTCCTACACGGGAAAGATTGCGATCAAGAACGGGCCCACGGGCATCGCTACCACCAAGTTCGGACTGGGTGAGGCGCTGGCCGACCCCACGCACTTCGGCGCGTTCTACGAAATTCTCGGCAAACACGGACTGGACGCCACGCTCCACGCGCTCGCGGTCAGAAACAAAACGGAAATTCTTTCGCGTCCCTCGATCCTCACGCGCAGCAGCCAGCAGGCGACCATCATGGTGGGCCAGTCCATCCCGATCATCACCAACTCGCGGGTCAGCGATCAGACGAACAATACGATCAACACGGTCATGTATCGCGACATTGGCATCATCCTGCGCGTAACACCCTTCATCACGCCGGACGGCCTGGTGGAAATGATCGTGTCGCCCGAAATCTCCTCGCTCAGCGCGAAGACCGTGCCGATTTCGAACACCGTTGATCAGCCCGTGATCGACAAGCGGCAGGCGGATACCGTGGTCGTGACGCCGAGCGATCAAACCGTGGTGATCGGCGGGCTGATCTCGAATGAGACGACCGATCGCGACAGCAAAGTGCCGTTCCTCGGCGACATTCCGATCCTTGGCTATGCCTTCAAGCGAAAGGTGAAGACCAACGCCAAGACCGAGCTGCTCATTTTCCTGACGCCCCACGTGGTGCAAAACCCGGGCGATCTCGCAAAGGTCGCGGCGAAAGAGCGCAAACAAATGGAGCTCGCCCCGGGTGCGTTCGAAAAGAAGGAGATGGAGCGCTACCTGGGAGAGTCGAAGTGAGTTGAGGCTTGGAATCGCCCGCCTTCGGGGCGATTTCTCTCCGCGACATCATGCGTTGGCCCGTCGGAACACGAAGCTTCGGTATCTATGTCGTCCTGCTCGCGTGTGCCCTGGCGGTCAGCCTGTGGCAGCGGGCGGAACACCAGCGTTTCGAGCGGGCCGCCGCGCAAACCCTGATCAATCGCGGCCGCGACATCACGTCGACGCTGGGCGTGGTGGTTCGCTCCCAGCGGCGTTTCGGCAGCATGGTGCCGAAGGATCGCATTGAATCGGCGCTTCAGGATCTCATCCGCCACGGAGAACTCGAAGCGATCGCGATTCTGGGCGCCACGGGCGAAACCATCGCGAGCGCGGGCCGGCCCGTTGAGCTGACGCCCGCAATGCTCCGCGCGCGCGGCGTGCATTGGAGCAACGAGTCGCTGACGTTGATGAACCTGATGGATCTCGGGCTGCCCCCGGCGGAGCTTCAACCGCGATCGCCGGCGGCGATCGTGGTGCCCGATGTGCGCGTATTTCGTCCGTCATCGAATCGGCGGGTCTCCGAAACGTTTGGCCGGCCAGCCTGGATGAGCAAAGAGGAGTACGAGTCGGTCATTCAGAAACAGGGCGTGCACAGCCTCGTGGTCTCGCTATCGACGGCCGAGATGCGCCAGGCCGTCCGGACCGACTTGCTGCTGCGCGCCACGGTGAGCCTGCTGGCGGCTGCGGCGGGTTTCATCTCCGCGCTCGCGTGGCGCAACGTCGGCCGCAATGCCGAGCTGCAAATCCGCTTGATCAAGGCGGGGGAGATGAACGCGCACCTCGCCCAGATGAATCTCGCGGCCGCCGGGCTCGCGCACGAAACCCGCAATCCGCTCAATCTCATCCGCGGGCACGCCCAAATGATCGCCATGCAGGCGGAGGCCCCGCCCAAACTCAAGGAGCACGCCTCCACCATCATCGAGGAGGCGGACCGCGTGACGGTTCAGCTGAACGAGTTCATCCATTTCTCGAAACCGCGGAAAGCGCATCTTGCGCCGGTGGAGGTTTCCCGGCTCGTGGCGGATGTCACCCGCACGCTGCAGCCCGATTTCGAGGAAAAGCAGATTCGCCTCCAACAAACGGATACGGCGCTGACGATCGAGGCGGACGAACCGCTTTTCCGGCAGGCCCTGTTCAACCTGTTGATCAACGCGGTGCAGGCCGTGAGCTCCGGCGGCCACATCGAGATCCGCTGGGCGGTGGCCGGCCGGGACGCCATGCTCGAGATTCGCGACGACGGTCCCGGGGTGCCGCCCGCGGAGCGCACCTCGATTTTCAAGCCGTACGTGACGATGCGGCCGAAGGGCGTCGGACTCGGCCTGGCGATCGTCCAGCAAATCGTCCTGGCGCACGGCTGGGAGGTGGCGTGTCTCGAGAACCAACCGCGCGGCGCGGTGTTCCGGATCGGCCGGCTGCGGGTGGCCAACTCCGCCAACCCGTGAAGCCGGCGCGCATACTTATCGTGGACGACGACCAGGGGCAGCGCAGCCTGCTGGAAACCTTCCTGCAGGCCCACGGTTACGAGACGCAGTCGGCCGCCTCCGGCGAAGCCGCCCTCCAGCGACTGGCCGAGCAGTCATTCTCGATGATGATCAGCGATGTGCGCATGCCGGGCATGTCGGGCCTGGAGACGTTGCGACTCGCGCGGCAGAAGCATTTTGCCCTGCCGGTACTCTTGGTGACGGCCTTCGCCGATATTCGCAGCGCCGTCAGTGCCATGCGCGATGGTGCCGTCAACTATCTCGCCAAACCCATCGATCTGGCGGAACTCATCACCACCGTCCGGCTCGCCCTCAACCCCGTGAGTGCGCCGCTGGCGGAGCCGGCCGGCGAGCTGCCCCTGCCCGCGGGCGTCATCGCGGTGAGCCCCCTGATGCGTGCCGTGTTGCGCGATGTGGCGGCGAGTGCGCCGTCCGACACGCGGGTGCTCATCACCGGCGAAAGCGGCGTGGGCAAGGAAGTAATTGCGGACCTTATACACGCGTGGAGCCGTCGGTCGGAGAAGCCGTTGGTGAAGGTCAACTGTCCGGCGATCCCGGAGATGCTGCTCGAGGCCGAGCTGTTCGGCGACGCCAAGGGTCGCGCCATCGGTGGCCCGCTACCACGGCCGGGGCGATTCGAAGCCGCGCGCGGTGGCACCCTCTTTCTCGATGAAATCGGCGAACTTCCGCTCACTCTTCAGGCCAAGCTGCTCAGTATCATAAACACGGGTACGTATCACCGCGTCGGCTCCAGCCAGGATGTGCCGGCGGACGCCCGCGTGCTCGCGGCGACCAATCGCGACCTCGAGGCGCAAATCAGCGCCGGGCGCTTTCGCGAGGATCTGTTTTACCGGCTCAACGTGATGGAAATCCATGTGCCGCCACTGAGGGAGCGGCTGGAGGACATCCTGCCGCTCGCGATGCAGTTCATCGGAGAGTTCTCGCGTCAAAAACCGCGCTTCTCCGCGACCGTCTCCGCGAGTCTCACGCGTTACCGCTGGCCCGGCAATATTCGGGAACTCCGGAACGCGATGGAGCGCGCCGCGCTGCTCTCGCGCGGGGAAATCGTGCTGCCCGAACACCTGCCGACGCGGATCCTCGCGGCGACGAAGGAAATTCCACCGGCCCCCGAGGCCGACGCGCAGCGGCTGGAGCAGATCGAGCGTGACGCGATCCTCAAGGCGCTCCGAAAGAACAATTACAACCGGACCGAAACAGCGAAAGAGCTGGCCATCAGCCGCCGCGCGTTGACTTACAAGCTCCAGCGCATGCGCGCGGAGGGCATGCCGATCGATCTCGCGCCGACGGAACAGGAATAATTCGGAAGTGGGCGCTGCGAGCGTAACTGCCGGGCCGTAGTTGCGAGCCGTAGCTGCGAGCGCCAGCGAGTGGAAAAGATCTTCTGCGTCTTCCATGTCTTTCCAGTCTTCTGCGTCTTCCCCCATCCCCTCGCTGGTGCCCGCAGCCACGATCGGCATCGACGACGCCCTCGCCGCGTGTCAACCTCCCCGGCATCGTTCGTTGACTCCCGCTTCGCGTTCTCCAACCGGCCCCGTGCCCTAGCGAATTCATCCATGAAAGCTCTTTCCCGCCGCACATTCATCGGCGGTGCTGTCACTGCGAGCACCGGCCTTTCCCTCGGACTCTCCCCCGCGTCAGCAGCCGACAAATCCGCGAGTTCCGCCGCGGCCACGAGCAAAAAGGCGAAAGGTCTCGAATGGCCGATCTGGGACGAACGCGAAGAGAAGGCGTTGCTCGAGGTGCTCCGTTCGGGCAAGTGGGGCCGCGGCGTCGGCACGCGCGTCAAGGAATTCGAAGCCGCGTACGCCGGGAAAAACAAGGCGCGTCACTGCATCGCCACCTCGTCCGGCACGACCGCGCTGCTGACGGCGCTGGGCGCCCTCGAAGTAGGTCCCGGCGATGAAGTCATCCTGCCACCGT
>JBBRCR010000037.1:0-29445 GCA_038204695.1 Opitutales bacterium
AATTCCGTAGCTGCGAAGCGCCAGCGAATGGATGCTTTTTGAATTCTGGACGGCAGCGCGAGTAGGAGACCTCCACTCGCTGGCGCTCGCAGCCACGATCCAAGCGCTCGCAGCCACGGGCAGGACAGAACTAAAAATCCAGCGCGAACAGCAGTCGCAACCGCGTGTAATCCTGCGCCGTGCCGTCCGGATTATTCCGCCGGATCTCGTGTCGCACCGACGTGCTGAGCGTCTCTGTAAGCTTCTTGTTGAGCTCAACCCGATTTTCCCAGCCATGAACATTCTCGTGGGCGGGATACCACACGCCGCGCTGCGTGAGCCCCATCTGCCACGGCAGTTTCAATTCGATTTCCTCGAACGCGGACGGCGTCCCACGCGAGGTGTGATCGGGAACGGGCGCGGTATTCCAGAGGTCGAACAGGTTTTCCGCGACACCCGCGCGCAGCTTGCGGGCGGGCGTGTTGAGGAGATTGAAACCGACGCCGATTTCCTGTTGCAGCAGCACGTAGTCGTTGGGGACGTTCAGGCGCCGGCTGGCGCGATTCCATTCCACCGTCGGGCGATAATGCGCGAAATGTGCCTTCGTGAATTCGTGCCGGAAGGATCCGCTCGCCTTCAGCAGATCCGCCGTCGGCAGATCGTTCGTCTCGGCGTAATCGTAGCGGGCACTCAATTGCAGCTCGTCGCGCTCCCACTTCCTGGTCACGCGGCCCTCGAATGAATGGTTGTTCCGCTCCGCCACGTCGGAAACAACTTCGGTGGCAAATGCGAACCGGCCCTTCCAAGGTCCAAAAACCTTCCGCACCCGCGCGGTCAGCACGCCCGGTGAAAACCGATCCCATATCGTGACCCTCTCCTCCTCCGCTTCCGCCGCCGCCGCCGCCGCCTGCGCTTTCGGCGTGGGCGCAGGAGCAACTGCGACCGCAGGCTTCGGGGCCGGCGTGGGATTTTTTTCTGCGGGAATCACGACCGCGTCCTTCGCGTTCACGCGCAACTCGCCAAACCGAGGCGAGCGAAACACAATCAACTCCGGGGTACGCTGCACCACCGTGCCCAGAATGCGGTCGCCGTCCTTGTATACAAGCGTGTCACGGGTGTTGACCACGCGATCGGCGTCGCCCTGGGCGGCCGCCACGCCCAGCATAAAAAATTCCACTCCCCAGATGCCCAAAATCCGAAACATGCGCCAGATCATTGCGCCTGTTCGACGCATGTCATCGCTGCGTGTTTCAACGATTTTCGGGAAATTTCCGCCCCGTGCCGCTACTTCGGAATGGACCCTCGCCCGAACCAGCATTGAAGTCGGCCGCATGAAGAAATGCCTCACTCTGTTCGCGCTTGTCGTCGCCTCTCCGGTGCTGCTCATGGCTTTTGAGCAGAACGCCGGCTGCTTCTGCTGCCAAGGCAAAGAGGTCTGCTCCTTCGACACGGCCGCCGCCAAGGCAGACCCCGCCAAACGCCATCCGCTCCGCGGCGTGATCATCTCCGTCCACGCGCCGGAGTCGGCGCTCACGGTGAAGCACGAGGAAGTTCCCGGAGTCATGCGCGCGATGACCATGGTTTTCAAAGTCGAACCGGAAACCCTGAAACGCGTGCAAAAAGGCCAGACCATCACCGCACAGATGTCGCGCGAGAACAACACGTGGTGGCTGCACGACGTGAAAGTCGTCGGGACGCCGGGCTCCTGAGCGGCGCCACCCGCATGCTCGCCCGAGCGGCCGTCCTTCCTGCGCTGCTAGTGCTGCTGCTCCCTTTGGCGCGAGCCGAGGATCACGCACCCAAATCGGTTACCTCTCCCACGCGACCAGCCACCGTCTCGATCGCCGCCGCCGCGAATTTCATTTACGCCGTCGACGCGCTGAATGCGGCGTTTCGGCAAAGTCACCCCAACACAAGAGTCATCTCAACCAGCGGTGCTTCGGGCAGCCTCTTTGCGCAAATCCGGAACGGCGCACCCTTTGATGTGTTCCTTTCTGCGGATACAGATTTTCCGGCCCGCCTCGTCCAGGCGGGACTCGGCGATTCGTCCTCGTTGCGCGTGTTCGCCACCGGACGTCTGGCGGTCTGGACGTCGCGCCGCGCTCTCGATCTGAATGATGTGGCGGCCGTCGTCCGCGATCCTTCGGTGAGGAAGATTGCGATCGCGCAGCCCCAAACCGCACCGTACGGCCACGCCGCGAACGAGACTCTCGAAAACCTCGGGGTGGCTGCGATCGCCCGTTCGAAGCTCGTGGTCGGCGAAAGTGTCACGCAGGCCGCGCAATTCATCGAAACCGGCAACGCCGATCTCGGTTTTGTCGCGCTCTCCCTGGTGCTTTCTCCACGCCTCGCAAACCAGGGCCGATGGGTGGAAGTGCCGCCCGCGCTCTATGCGCGCGTCCCGCTCGCGCACGCGGTTGTCCTCACGCGGCGGGGCGCGGACAATCCCGCCGCCCGGCAGTACCTCGACTTTCTCGGCCGCGACGCCGCGAAAAAGATCCTCAGTGATTTCGGATACCGGTAGCGCGAGTCTGCGCGGTTCAGGAGCAATCAACGGAGTGAGTGGCTGCGAGCGCCGGCGAGTGGATGGAGCACACTTCGCCGATTTGAATCCACTCAGTGGTCTCGCAGCCACGGAGCCGCTCCGCTTCGAATTTTCCCCATGACCGCCGCCCGAAGATCCACGCCCCGGCGCCGCCGCATCACAACGTCGTGTCGAACTGGATTTCTTCTTTCGGCTTCTTGGCCGGCCGCCCGAAGGTGTAAATCACCCCGGCATAAAAGATCGATGAGCTGCGCCGGCGCGTGATTTCCCGGCGCAACGTGGGCGTTTCGATGTGCGTGCGTTCGCGCAGGGAATTGAAAACGTCCGAGACGGTGAAAATGAGCGCGGTTCGCTTGTCCGGCAGATTGTGCCGGAGTCCGACATTCGCGATGTAACCAGGATCGCGATACCCTTGCGGCGTCAAGCGCTTCGCCGTGTAGCTGGCATTGAGCTGGACCAGCGTCGACTTCGTCGCATCCCAGCTGAGATTCAGCTTTGCCATCCACGCGATCACGGCCCGGCGGCTCGCGAACCCCAGGTTCGCGGCATCGATCTCGTTCCGGTACACGTTGCCGCTGAAATTCACCGCCAGCCGGTCCTTGAGCCGCGTCGTCGCGCCGAGTTCGAGCCCGCCCGCGCGGCTCGTCCCCAGGTTTTCCTTCGTCGTGAGCAACGTCACGGCATCGACGTAGCGCGAAACCTCGGTGACCCCGTTGTAACGCTGCCGGAAATACAGAGTCGCGAGATAACTCGTGCCATTGTCCTGGTAATGGTAGCCCGTCTCGACCGAATGCACATCCTCCGGCCGCAGGTGCGGATTGCCGGCGCTGACGTTGAAGGGATCGTCGTAATGCGGAAACGGATTCAGATCCTCGCCGTCCGGCCGGTGCACGCGATGACTGTAATTGAGCTGCGCCTCGTGCTTTTCGGTGAAGTGGTAGGCGAGGTGGAGACTGGGATACAGATGCGCGTAGTCATTGACATCCGAACGTTGCGCCGTGACCTGCCGCGTGTGCACCCGCACCTGCTCGGCGCGCACGCCCGCGACGAAACCAAAGTGGTCGAGGGCCTGCGTGTACGTGCCGTAGACGGCGTGTATCCGATCATCGTAGACAAACCGGTTCGTGTTGGCCGTATCGCTGACCCACGCGGAGGTGCGCGGGTCGACCAGGCGGGCGCTGAAATCCAGGTCGAACTGGTTGCGTTCGCCGTGGTAGCCCGCCTCGAGCTTGGCCGTCTCGCCCCGCCCGCGGACATACCCGGCGTTCACCTCCGTGTCCTGCTCGATGTTGCGCACCAGGGTGGCGTCGGAGGTGGGCACGCTCACCGGGATTCGATATACATTCGTGTAGTGGTTGTCCTCCTGTTCCTTCGTGCGGTCATGTTTGAGGTCGAGGCTGAGTTCATGGTCATCGCCCGTGAACGCGTGCTCCAGCCTGGCCGTGAACTCGAGATCCCGCTCGAACTCGGGCGCGACGCGCACCCGGTCGTAGTCGCTCAACGGGACACCCGTCGCTCCGCGCGAGCCGCTCGCGATCGTGGCGTGCCGGACGAAATCCCGATGATTGTAATTCACGCTCGCGCCCGCCTTCGTGCGCGCATCGAGCTGGTAATCGACGGCGGCCTGCGCAATGCGCGACCGCGGCCGCGACTCCTCGCGCGTGGACTGCGACGTGGTCACCATCGTGTTCGTCGCGCGGTCCCAATGCGCGCGGTCGTCCTGCACGGTCCGGGGGCGATCGTCCTGCCGGATGGCGGCGCCGCCCGACACGGCATATTTCCCCGGCGCAAAGCTGGCGGTCAGGCCCGCGTTGTACCGGCCTTGGTTGCCCGCTGATCCGCGCACGCTGCCGGCGTAACCGGGCGCCGCCTTTTTCTTGAGTGCCAGATTGATGATGCCCGCCGTGCCGTCCGGTTTGTATTTGGCCGATGGATTCGTGATCACCTCGATGCGCTCGATGGCATCGGCCGGCATCTGGGCCAGCACCGCGGCCCGGTTCCGCCCCATCATCGTCGAGGTCCGGCCATTGACCAGAATCAACACATTGGCGTCGCCCCGCAGGCTCACGTTGCCCTCGATGTCCACCTGCACGGACGGCACATTCTGGAGCAGATCGGCGGCCGACCCGGTGGCGCTCTGGATGTCCTTGCCCACGTGATACACCTTGCGATCGATCGAATTGTAGAAGGCCTCCCGTCGGGCCGTCACCTCCACCGGGTCGAGCCGCACGGGCGCGGTCCCGGGCAGCGGCAGCGGGCCGGCATCCCACGCCGGATGGCCGGCATCCACGCGCAATGGCGCCGACACGATCGGTTCCGTGCCGACGAGCCCATACGCGAGCACGTAGTCGCCAAAGGGAACATGCTCCAAGGTGAAGCGGCCGCGGGCGTCGGTGACCGCGTGCTGTACCGGCTTCCGCCCGACCGCGGTGCGCAGGGCGATGGCCGCCAGTTCCACCGGCGCCTTCGTCGCCGGATCGACCACGGTTCCAACCACCGTTCCGGAATCGGCTTCCTTTCCCAACGCATTGGCCGCCCCGCCCAAGTTCAGCGCGAACGCCACGACGAACCCGCGGACCGTGCGCCCGGAAATCAAAGGTGTGCACGCCGAACTGTGCCGCATGTCCGGCATGCTACGTCATCGCGGCGCGAACGCACGTCCGTTCGCAGTGACGCCGCCACGCGCAGACCCGGCGCTGCTTCGAATGGACGATGTTCTCCTCGTCACAACCGCCGCGGAATTCCGCCGTTAAAACTTTTCCTCATTCCGTCCGACCGATAAGAGAAACATCCTCTTTCCTTGGCTGATCCCGTATCCAGTTTTCTTGGTCTGCCCGCGCCGCTCTGGCAATCGCTCTGGCTTACATTGCGGCTGGCGGCCATCACCACGCTCGTCCTCGGCGGGTTGGGATTGCCGCTGGCCCACTGGCTCAACACCACCCGCTGGCGGCTGGCGCCCGCCATCGAGTCTCTCGTCGCTCTGCCCATCGTGCTTCCGCCGACGGTCATCGGATTCTATTTGCTGGTCGCGTTTTCCCCCAATCATCCGCCCGGCAGTTGGTGGCGCCACGTGACCGGTGCGCCGCTCGCGTTTTCGTTCACCGGCCTGGTGATTGCCTCCGTGTTTTATTCCCTGCCCTTCGCGGTGCAGCCGTTCCAGGCCGCCTTGCGCGGCGTGCCGCGTGAATTGCTCGATGCCGGCGCCACGCTCGGCGCGTCGCCCTCGCGCGTTTTTCTCCGGCTGCACGCGCCGCTCGCCTGGCGTGGCATTGCCGCCGGACTCACGCTGGGCTTCGCCCACACGCTCGGGGAATTCGGCGTCGTCCTGATGATTGGCGGATCGATTCCCGGAGTCACCAGGGTGGCGAGCATCGCCCTTTACGACGAGGTCCAGTCGCTCTCCTACCCGACGGCGCATGCTTTCGCCGCCACGCTCCTGGTGTTGTCCTTCATTCTGCTGCTCGTGGTCACGCTCCTGCAACGGCGCCGGACCTGATGGCAGTGGCTTCTCGAAAACAGCGTGGGCCTTGGCAAACGCAGACCGACCCACATCCTGCGCTCGTGCGTCCTGCTTTCTGGCTTTTTCTTCTCCTTTCGTTTGCGCGCGCCGCCGACCACGCGCAACTCGCGCCCGCGCCCGTCACACAAATCGAGCGGCTCGTCTCTCCCGCCGCCACCGGCGCCAGCGGCGCCTCGCTTGCGACGGCTCCGGACGGAACCGTGTGGCTGACCTGGCTCGAGCCAGCCGCCAGTGGTATCGGCAGGACGGCGCTTCGTTTCTCCACCTTTGATGCCACGGCGAGCGCGTGGCGGCCGGCCGTGACCATTGCCGAAGGCGGGAACTGGTTCGTCAACCGGGCTGACTTTCCCGTGCTGTCACCCGGTGAAAACGGCAGGGCAGTCGCCGTCTGGTTCGTCAACAACGCCACTCCCGAATCCACATCTCCCTCTCCGGCCAGTCACGAAGAACATGGGCCCGGTTACCGCGCGTTCCTCAGTCGCACGTCCGATGGCGGCCGCACGTGGACCGCCGCCGTGCCGCTGACGGACGAGAGCGAATCGGTGGAATTTGTCTCACTCGCCACCCTCGCGGACGGCCGGGTGCTCGCCGCCTGGCTCGATGGCCGCGGTCGGAGAACGGGCAAACCGCAACAACTCTTCGCCCGCATCATTGGCGCAACCGGACCCGACGTGCTCGTGGACCCATCGGTGTGCGATTGCTGTCAGACGGCGCTCACCGCATTTCCGGATGGCACGGCACTGCTCGCGTACCGGGGCCGCGACGAAAACGAAGTGCGCGACATCCGGATCACGCGCTTCCGCGGCGAGCGCTGGGACGAGCCCGGGCTGCTCAACCGCGATGCGTGGACGATTAACGGCTGTCCGGTCAACGGGCCGCAACTCACGAACGATGGCGGCCGCGTCGCCGTGGCGTGGTTCACGGCGGCCGGCGACAGTCCGCGCGTGCTCGCTTCGTATTCGTCCGATGCCGGAACGCGTTTTCTGAAACCGCTGCGGTTCGACCATGTGAAGCCGGCGGGCCGCGTCGACACGCTGCTGCTCCGCGACGGCACGATGCTCGTGACCTGGCTGGCCGCCGAAGGCGACTTCTGGCTGAGCCGGATCTCACCGGAGTACGAGGCCGACCAGCCGGTGCTGCTGGCAGGTGCAGCCGCGGGCCGGGCGGGCGGTTTTCCGCGCACGGCGCTGGGGCGCGCATATCGCGGAGGCAAAACCAGCGCCCAATTACTCGCCGCGTTTACCCTGGAGGGCGACACGCGCGGAATCGAAACGCTGCTCGTCACCGTCCCCGAAGGCGAGTTGCTCGAGGCGGGCAGCAACTGCGACTGTGCGCCGACGCCGGAGCAGCTGCAGGGATTTCCCGTGCGCGGCCAGCTCATCGAGGCGCTGCGGGACGGCGGCGCCGTTCGGATCAACCATCACGAACTGCCGGGGATATTTCCCGCCGGGACGCACGTGTTCAAAGTCGCGCCGGACGTGCTCCGTACGTTCGAGGCCGGCCGACAATTTTTCGGTCGGTTGGAAAAACGCGACGGCGCCTGGTGGCTTTTCGACATCCGATTCATCGCGACGCCCAAGCCGTAGCCCGACGAGTCATCCACTCGCTGGCGCTCGCAGCCACGGGGGTAGCCACCTGACAGAGAGCGGACGACGAACCCCGACGACGGAGGGCGGACAAGAACAATTCAAAATTCACGTTGACCGTTGTCTGCCGTCGTCTGCCGTCGTCTGCCGTCCGCCGTCCGTCGTCCGTCCTCCGCCGTCCGCCCTCCGTCCTCCGCCCTCCGTCCTCCGCCGTCCGCCCTCCGTCCTCCGCCCTCCGTCCTCCGCCGTCCGTCCTCCGCCGTCCGCCGTCCGTCCTCCGCCGTCCGCCCTCCGTCCTCCGCCGTCCGCCCTCCGTCCTCCGCCGTCAGCGCGACTTGACGACGAGCGGATTATCGCCCTGTTTCCCGCCTGTCATGCGCGCCCTGCGCCCTACCCTGTCGTGCACCGATTTCCTGCATCGCTGCTGCGCGCTCGGGACGGCCGCGTTGGTTCTGGCGCTCACGCTGTTTGCCGCCAGTCCGACGGCGCATGCGTGGCTACACGACGATGACGCCGCCGCCGTCCCTGCCAACGGGCACGAAGACCGCTGCGCCGTCATCCTGTTTGCCAGTGGTGTTGCCATGCCGCTCGCCGCACCGGCGATCGCCCCGCCCGGCGACGTCCTCGCGGCCGCGATCAAGCACGCGCCTGAATCACTTTGCCTGAGGTCGCCGCGTTACCTGCATCTGCCGGAACGGGGACCACCGGCGACCCGGGTTCGTTGATTCGTCGCAGCGTCGCAGATGCGAACTGCATTGGGGTGTGTCGCGAGTAATCGCCGCGGCACGCATTTCCGTCCGTCAAACCCGTCCTTGCCATGTCCCCGTTTCGCCATTTTCCCGTTTTCATTTTCTGCGTCGCGAGCTTCGCGCACGCCCAAACATCGCCCGGTGCAGCACCCAATCCCGCCTCGCCGCCGCCGCACCCACCGGATGAAGTCCACCGACTCGACAAGGTCGTGGTCAGCGCCGGCCTGGATCAGAAAACCGCGTTTGATCTCGCGCAGGGCACATCGGTGCTGACGGGCGAGGAACTGCACCGGCTCGCCCAGGCTACGCTCGGCGAAACGCTCAGTGGCACGGCCGGGGTCGCGTCGAGCTCCCATGGACCGGGCGCGAGCCGCCCGATTATCCGCGGGCTGGGCGGCGATCGGATTCGCGTGCTCGACAACGGGATCGGCGCGCTCGACGCGTCCAACGTGAGCCCCGATCACCAGACGGCGATTGAGCCGCTTTTCGCCACCCGCATCGAAGTTTTGCGCGGCCCGAGCACCCTGCTCTATGGAAACTCGGCCGTGGGCGGAGCGGTGAATGTGATCAACAACAGCATTCCCGATCCGGCTTCCGAGGGGAAGGTTCGCGGGGCGGCCGAGTTGCGCGGTGGCGGCGCGGCGCATGAACGCGCGGCCGTGCTCTCGGCCGGCGGCGGGACCGGCGGATTTGCCGCGCACGTCAACGCCTTGAAGCAAAAAACAAGCGACCTGCGGATTCCCGGTGTCGCGCGAATCGACGGGGATGCTCCGGCCAGCCAGCCGGCCGGCCGGCTGCCCGGCAGCGCGAGCGAGACCGCGAGCGGATCAATCGGCGGCGCGATGGCCTGGGGCGGCGGCCACGCCGGCGGAGCGGTGACGCATTATAAAACTGAATACGGAGTGCCGAACGGCGAGGACACCCGGATCAAAATGCGGCAGACGCGCTTCGATTTGGAAGGCAATATCACGCAAACCTTCGGCGCGTTTCGCGGCGCCAAGGGCCGGCTCGGCGCTGGTGATTACACGCACTCCGAGCTCGGAAGCGGCGCGATTGTGAACACGACCTTCAAGAACAAAGCCTGGGAAGGCAGGCTCGAACTCGCGCACCTGCCGGTCGGCGCGGTGAGCGGCACGATCGGCGTGCAGGGCGCGCGCAGCGATTTCTCCGCGGTCGGCGAGGAAGTCGTCACGCCGCCGTCGCTCACCGAAAGCGGCGCCGTGTTTGCGGTTGAAGAGGTGAAGCTCGGCGAAATCGGGTCGCTCCAATTTGGCGGCCGTTACGAGGGGCGGACGATCAAGCTCGGCGAAGTCGATCCCGCGCTGCCCGTCGTGCCGGGGTATGCGGCCCGCAGCGGACAGGAAAGGAAATCCGGCGCGCCGAGTGGTTCCCTCGGGCTCGTGCTTCGCCCGGCCAAGGACTGGTCGATCGGCGCGAATTTCGCCTATACCGAGCGGGGGCCAACTGCCCAGGAACTCTTCTCGAATGGCCCGCACGGCGGAACCGGCAGCTACGAGGTCGGCAGTGCCGCGCTGGCCAAGGAGAAATCCACCGGCTTCGACCTCACGGTGCGCCGGCGCGCGGGTTTCGTCACCGGGGCGGTGAGCGCTTTCTTGAATCGGTTCCGCGGATACATCTTCGAGGAAGAACTGCCGGCGACCGCGATTCCCGAGAAAAACACCGGGGGCGAACTCACCCCGTTTCAGTTTGTCGCCCGCAACGCAAAATTCTACGGCTACGAGGCGGAACTGTCGTTTCACCTCGTCGATGAAACCAGCCGCCACGTGCATCTCGACCTGTTGACCGACTATGTGCGCGCCGAGCAAACGACGAATCATCAACCGCTCCCGCGGATTCCGCCGCGGCGCCACGGCGCACGATTGAGTTACGAAGACGGGCGCTGGGGCGCCGAGTTCGAGGTGCGCTACGCTGCGCGACAAAACCGGTTCACCGCCGACGAAAGCGCCACCTCTGCCTACACGCTCGTCAACGCCAACGTGAGTTATCTCATTCCCGCTGAGCGTGTGAGCTACGAATTGTTTGTGCGCGGGAAAAATCTCACGAACGAAGAGGCGCGCGAGCACACGTCGTTCCTGAAGGAGTTCGCGCCGCAACCCGGCCGCGGTGTGTTGGGCGGTGTACGCATGACATTCTGAATGATGGGCCGCGGCGGGGGCGGCGGTTCCATTCCTGGGAGCGCAAGCGTCTCGCCCGCCTCGAGAGCCGTGCGGGCAAGAGATCGCGCTCCCCGGACCGTGCCCATAGTTCATTGATCATTCCAGGGGTCCGATGCGGGGGCCGTTGCCGCTCTGGGTGGTCCACCCACCGTCCCGCTCCCGACCAAAATCGGCCGGTACCGTAATCGGCCGTTCCCCCAGGGCACCAAAATCCCGGGACGGCTACCATACGGGGCTATGAAGAAATCGTCTCGAACCTTTATCGTCCCGGCGCGCCTCTCGCTCGCCGCGACCTGCGCGGTTGTCCTCGGAACAGCCGCCACCTTCGCCCAATCCACGGGCGCTTCGTCGTCACCGTCCAACCCGTCAACCAACACGGACCGTTATGGCTCGGGCAGCAGCACCACTTCGAGCAGCACGGACACCCCGTCGACTACGACCAAGAAAAAGAAGAGGGGTGGCAGCAGCACTTCCACCGACAGCGCCGCGAGCACCGACGCGACCGGCTCGACGAGCACGTACGGAAGTTCATCGAGCACTACGCCATCGAGCAGCACCTACGGCCAAAGTGGCACCCCGGGTAGCGGCAGCAGCACTTACGGCTCCGGCTCCACCTCCGGGCAGGCGGGCTCCAGCGGCACCTATGGCACGAGCCACCCCTCGGGGAGCAGCAGTAACACCGCGTATGGAACGACGAGCGGAAGCACGAGCTACTCGAGCACGGAAAAACTGGGCTGGGGTGATCGCCGGTTTTTGACGAAGGCGGCTGACTCCGGGATGACGGAGCTCCAGCTGGCTCAACTCGCGAGCGAGAAGGCGAGCAATCCAGAAGTTCGCAGCTTCGCGCAAAAGCTCATTCAGGCCCACCAAACGGTGAACTCGGAGCTCATCAGCCTGGCGGGAACCAAGAACGTAAAGATGGACGACGATGACGGCAAAGACCGCCACTACAAACGGCTGGCCAAGAAGTCGGGTTCCGAGTTCGACCAGGAATTCGTCGAGCACATGATCGACATGCACCAGGACGATGTGAAGCTGTTCGAAAAAGCCGCCCAGGACGCGAAGGATTCCGATCTGCGTTCGTTCGCATCGAAGCACGTTGGCCATCTGCGTGAGCATCTCCAGAGCGCCGAAAGCCTGCGTCAGACGATCATGCCGACCGGACGCATGGATGACGATCGCAGCGGCCGGAGCACCCCCGGTGGTACCACAAACTCGGGCAGCGCCTCGGGTCAGAACGGTACCTCGAGCACGAGCAGCAGCTCCAGTATCAACTCATCAGATACGTCCGGTTCATCCGCCTCGTCGCCGTCCAGCAACCCGCATGGTTCCGGCGGCAGCGCCACCAGCGGTACCACGAGCAGCGGCACGTCCGGTTCGAGCAGCAGCAGCACGAAGCCTTGAGGAGCCGTCCCTCGTCTTGAGGTATCGGAGCGTCCTCCATGAGGACGCTCTTTTTTTTGCGTCGATCCGACTCCGCCCTGCGAATGAGCGCTGGTGGGAGCGCCCGGTCTTTCAGTCTTCCCCGTCTTCCAAGTCTTCCCCGTCTTCCAGCGTCTTCCAACGTCTTCCAGCGTCTTCCAAATCTTCCCCATCTTCCCCCGTCTTCGTTACTCCAGCCCGAAAACAGCCTTCACGTAACTGTCGACTTTGAACGGCTGGAGATCCTCCGGCTGTTCTCCCAGTCCAAGGAAATAAATTGGAATCTTTAGCTGCCGGTAAATTCCGACCAGCGCACCGCCGCGACTCGTGCCGTCGAGTTTCGTGACCACGAGTCCCGTCAGTCCGAAGCTCTGGTGGAACGCCTTTGCCTGCTCGATCGAGTTGCTGCCCAGGGAACCATCGACAATGAGCCAGCGATGCTGCGGTGCCGTCGGATCGTTCTTCTGCAGCACGCGCCGAATCTTCGCGAGCTCCTCCATCAAATTGCCCTTCGTGTGCAAGCGTCCCGCCGTGTCGACGATGAGATAATCCCGGCCGCGTGACTTCGCGGCCTGCCACGCATCGAACGCCACCGCCGCCGCATCGGCGCCCGGATGGCTCGCCACGATCTCGAGGTCGAGACGCGTTGCCCATGACTTCAACTGCTCGACCGCCGCCGCCCGAAACGTGTCGCACGCCGCGAGCACGACCGTCCGGCCGTCTTCCTTCAACAGCCACGCCAGCTTGGCCGCGGTCGTCGTCTTTCCCGATCCGTTGACCCCGATCATCGCGATGACGGCCGGATTCCCGGCGGCGAGCGGCTCGAGCGCGCCTTCGCTGCCGGCCAACACGCGTTTCAGAACCGCGGCGCCAATCGCCGCGACCTCCTGGCCCCGCAACGTCTTGTCCGCTTTGTAGGCCGCCTTGATCTCGGTCAGGATTTCCTCGGTCGTCTCGACGCCGAAATCCGCTCCATACAGAGCCTCTTCCAGCGATTCAATCGACGAAGCATCGATTGGTTTCTGACCGAACAACGCGGCCGTCTTTTCCGCAATGGCCGAGACGGTCTTGGCCAGCCCGTCCTTGAACTTCTTGAAAAACTCTCGCATCGGAAAACGACCCGGCCACCGAGCACCGGCGGGCGACGATCATCGTCGACCCGTCCCGCCACGGCGCACCCGGACTGCCTATGGCTCCTGCGCCTTCCTGGCGTCGCGGCCGAGTTGATCCTTCAACCGATCCAGGATTCCGTTGATGAAACGCTTGGCGTCGGCGTTGGAGAATTGTTTCGAGAGATCAATCGCCTCGTTGATGGACACCACCGGGGGGATGTCCTTGCGATAAATCATTTCGAACATCGCCACGCGCAGAATGGCGAGGTCGATCTTCGCGATCCGCTCGAACTCCCAGTTCTGGGCGAGCCCGCGGATCCGTTCGTCGATGTCGGCAATTTTCTCGACCACGCCATGAATCAGTTCCTCCCCAAACGCGTAGTGTTCCCGCGGCTGCTCCATGTTCTCAAAGAAAACCCGCAGGTCCTCCGCGATGTTCTTCGGCGAATTGAGACTCCACGCATACAAATACTGCATCGCCGCCACGCGACCGTCCCGCCGCTGCGCAAACTGGGCTTTGCTCATCGGGAAAACCTCCTCTTCAACGCCGCCATTTCAAGTGCCGCGGCCGCAAATTCCGCTCCGCGGTTGATTCGCCCGGTGCACCGCGCCTCCGCCTGCGCGCGATTCTCCGTCACAATCACGCCATTGATCACCGGAATCCTGCTCGTGAGCGCGACCTGTTGCAGCGCGTGCGACACGCTTGCCCCAACCATTTCGTGGTGCGCCGTGTCCCCTCCGATCAAAACGCCGAGGCCGATGACACAATCGCACTTCGATTTCGTGGCGAGCAACTGGGCCGCCCACGGAACCTCGTGTGAACCGGGCACGCGCACGACGGTCACATTGGATTCCTTCGCTCCGGCGCGCTGAAGGTGCGCCACGACGCGCTCCAACAACCCATCGGCCAGCGCGCCGTTAAAGCGCGCCGCCACGATGCCGAACCGTGACGTGGCACCCTCCACCTTCACCTTGCCTGGGGCATCGAGACTCATGAAGGGTTGATTGGCAGTGGCATTCCGACGAGGCGCAATCTGAAACTGCCCTTCACAGCTGGAGCTGCTCGACAATCTCCAGGCCGTAGCCGTCGAGGCCGACTAATTTTCGCCCGCTTTTTGAGAGCAGCCGAATTTTTCTCAGCCCCAATCCTGCGAGAATTTGCGCCCCGATCCCATAGTCCCGCAGCCCCATCGGCGGCGGTGCCTCGCCGGGCTTTGCCGTCAGGCTCCGCAACATCACTTCGGCGGGATTCGACGGCTGCATGTAAAGCACCACGCCGCGCCCGTCCTTTGCGACCGCCGCCAGCGAGGCGTTCAGCATCTGGTGCCCCGGCAGGCCCTTGGCGCGAAAAACGTCGCTCAACACATTCTCGCTGTGCACGCGCACCAGCGTTGGCTCGGGTCCCAGCGCGCCCATCGTCAGCGCCAGATGATGCCGCCCGTCGAGCCGGCTGCGGAAAAGATGCATCGTGAACTCGCCGAACTCCGATGCGAACGGTTGCGCGGTAACGCACTCCACGAGGTGATCCCGGCGGGCACGGTATTCGATCAACGCCGCGATTGAGATCATCCTCAGCCCGAACTTCTGCTTGAACTCGAGCAACTCCGGCAGCCGTTGCACGCTGCCATCGTCGTTCACGAGTTCGCACAACACTCCCGCCGGCGTGAGCCCCGCGAGCACCGCCAGGTCGACCGCCGCTTCCGTGTGGCCCGCGCGCTCCAGAACGCCGCCCGCGCGCGCCCGCAACGGAAAAACATGGCCAGGCTGGACGAGCTGTTCGGGGCGGCTCGAGGGACTCGCCAACAACCGGATCGTCTGGGTGCGATCGTAAGCGCTGATGCCGGTTGAAATTCCCTCGGCCGCATCGACGGTGACGGTGAAATCGGTGCGATGCAGTTCGCGATTGCTCGCCACCATGGGTCCCAACCCCAGCCGGCGCAGCTGATGCTCCACGGTCGGCACGCACACGATGCCACTACAGTAACGGATCATCATGTTGACCGTCTGAGGGGTGGCTTTTTCGGCCGCCATGATCAGGTCGCCCTCGTTTTCACGCTCCTCGTCGTCCGTCACAATAACCAGCCGCCCTTGCGCGATGTCGGCGATCGCGTCTTCCACCGTGTCGAAATGGGCCTGTGACGGAGTCGTCATTGAAGGGAAGACGTTGGAAGACTTTGGAAGACGTGGAAGACGTGGAAGACGTGGAAGACGTGGAAGACGGTGTAAGACGGAGAAGACTCTGGAAGTCGAGACCACGGGAGAAATTTGGAAAGTTCTCGTCCGTCTTCCCTATTCCCCTCTTCCCCGTCTTCCACGTCTTCCCCCTCTTCCAGCGTCTCCTGCGTCTTCCACCTCTTCCACCTCTTCCACGTCTTCCCAGTCTTCCCAGTCTTCTTTACTGCCGGAAGTCGATGATCAGCGACTCGCCCACGGCATCGTCGCCCTCCGGAGCCTCTTTCTGCAGCAACATGAAAATCCTAAAGTTGTACGGCGGACGGATGAATCTCTCGGACGTCAGCGTGTTTTCCGGGCCGGGAGTCAAGAGCACTCGCTCTGTCCCAACTTTGTATTTCGGGTCCCACCGCAAGATTGCCCGGGCCACATCCGGCTGCATCTGCTTCTTTTTGAGGTCGTAAAACTTTATCTTGAACCGGCCGTCGACGATCTGAATGCCGAGGTACCCTTTCTCGCCCCGTGAGACTTCCATTCCCTCGATCTTCGCCGGCTCCTCTTTCTTGGCGGCTCCCGCCGGATCCGATTTGCCCGGCGCCGCTTTTGCGGTGGAGGTGGATGCCGTCTGACCAGCGACGCTGCCGGCCAGGCAGAGCGAAACCAAGAACGGGACCCAAGTTTTCATAATCAGCACCATACTTTTGTGAACTGCCCCCG
Source organism: Opitutales bacterium (assembly GCA_038204695.1). Classification (GTDB taxonomy): domain Bacteria; phylum Verrucomicrobiota; class Verrucomicrobiia; order Opitutales; family Opitutaceae; genus ER46. The sequence continues at coordinate 15,980 of JBBRCR010000037.1, forward strand.
CAAGTCTCCCCGGAAGCGCCCTCGCCTTTTCAGTTCCGTTTGACCCGCCCTCGAAACCCCAAAAGCTCCGCCCCGAATGACGACGGGAGATCTCAGCCAGCTATTCGCCAACAACCAGGCATGGGCTGAAAAGCTCCAGCGGCAGCACCCGGATTTTTTTGTGCAGCTTTCGCAGCAGCAGTCGCCGCGCTACTTGTGGATTGGCTGCGCCGACAGCCGCGTTCCCGCCAATGAGATCGTGGGGCTCCTCCCGGGCGAACTGTTTGTCCATCGCAACATCGCCAACGTCGTGGTGCACACCGACCTGAACTGTCTTTCAGTCATTCAGTTCGCGGTCGAGGTGCTCAAGGTCGAGCACATCATCGTGTGCGGACACTATGGTTGCAGCGGCGTGCATGCGGCGTTGCATCGCGACCGAATCGGACTGGCGGACAACTGGCTGCAACATGTGCAGGACGTCCGGCGAAAACACGCCCGGCGGCTCGAGTGCGTGGCAGAAAGAGGCACGGAGCGTTGCGACCGGCTTTGCGAGCTCAACGTGATCGAGCAGGTGGCCAACGTCTGCCGCACCACAATCGTGCGCGACGCCTGGGCGGCGAACCAGCAACTGGCCGTGCATGGCTGGATTTATGGACTGCGTGACGGGTTGCTGCGGGATTTGCGCTGCACGGCGCGCAACGTCGCGGATGCCGGCCCATCGTACGAAACCGCCGTCGAGTCGCTTGGCTAACTCAGCGAGCGCGCCTTCCGCCGCCGCAAGCACCAGCGAGAGGACGCGTCGAAAAGTTCGAGTAAACTCATGTCGGAGTGGCGCCAGTCTCCGACTTGGGTGGCTGCGTCTTTCAGCCGCAGTTTTTCGCTTCAAAGATTCGTCCGTGAAAACCTACGCCATCTTCCCCGCCCTAATCTCCGCTTTCAGCGCCTGCCAACGCGCCAGTCGATCCGCGATCTTCGCCTCCCACCCCGCGGTCTTCGGCGTGTACAGCGTGAGCGGCTCCTCGAGGTAATCGTCGCCCGAAATGTTCTCCGGAAAATCGTGCGAGTACTTGTAGCCCACGCCCTGCCCGATGCGCTTGTTCGCCTGGCCAGTCTTGCTCCGTAACGCGGCGGGAATCGTTTGCACCGGCTTCTCCTTCAGGATGCGGTGCGCTTCGCCGATGGCCAGCGTCGCAGTGTTGCTCTTCGGCGCCGTCGCGATGTAGAGCGTCGCATGCGCGAGCGTCAGCTCGGCTTCGGGCAATCCCACGAAGTCGACTGCGTGATGCGCCGCCACCGCCAGCGGCAGCGCCTGCGGGTCCGCCAGACCCACGTCTTCGCTGGCCAGAATGACGAGCCGCCGTGCAATAAACCGCGGGTCCTCGCCTCCGGCCAGCATCTTGGCCAGCCAATACATCGCCGCATCCGGATCGCTGCCGCGACAACTCTTGATGAACGCCGAGATCGTATCGTAGTGCTCGTCTTCATCGGCGTCATAGCGAATCCGTCGCTCCCGTGCGAACACCTCCAGGTCGGCCGCCGTGATCCCGGCCCCTTCAGGCAGCCCAAGCACGATCACCTCGAGCGCATTGAGCGCCCGGCGAAGATCGCCGTTACATAGCATCGCCAGATCCGCGAGAATCTCATCGTCGGCCGACACGCCCCGCGCCCCGAGCCCGCGCTCGCGGTCGGCCAAAGCATCCTTCAAAACGCGCCCCACCGACTCTGGCGCGAGCGGCTCGAGTCGAAACAGATGACTGCGCGAAAGCAGCGGTGGATTTACATAAAACCCGGGGTTATGCGTCGTCGCGCCGATCAAACGCACATTACCTTCCTCCACGTCGGGTAGCAGCAAATCCTGCTGCGATTTGTTGAACCGGTGGAGTTCGTCGATGAACAAAATCGTGGCGGCTTCGGGCCGGCGGCGGGCGATGGCAAGAATATCGCGCAACTCCGCCACGTTCGACATGACCGCGTTCACCCGCACGAAACGGCTGTGCGTCTCGTTCGCGATTGCCTCGGCGATGCTGGTTTTTCCGCAACCGGGTGGCCCGTAGAAAATCAGCGAACCAAACCGGTTCTGCGCGACCAGCCGCGGCAGCAGGCTGCCGGCCTTGAGGATGTGTTCCTGGCCCACGACTTCGCTGAGCCGCCGCGGGCGCATGCGTGCTGCGAGCGGCCGGTGGGCTGATTTGGACGCCGCCGCGGTCGCGGACTCATTCGTCGGCGCAAGTGGCATGTCATCACCAAAAAGATCAGGTTGGTCAGCGGCGGGCATGGAAGGACGACAATGAGCGACAGTGCGGCCGCTCCGCAACCCGCGCGGCATTCCATTCTGAGGTGGCACGGGCGTCCCGCCCATGAAGTCCGTTTTGTACACCGACGTGGGGCGTCCCGCCCCAAGTCCGCCCCACCAGATCGTACGCTAACCTCGATCGCTCCCTGCCCGTCCCGCCTCGTTCAGCAGCCGTCCGCCGTCCCAATCCGCGCCCCCAAATTAGGGGTTAGCGAACCATTTATTCGCGGAGTGGCCGCCGCTCGACTGTTCTCCGATGAGCAGCCGAAGCCTCGGTCACCGCGCCCCACTGTTGTGGCTGGCCCTGCCGCTGGCCGCTGGCTTGCTGGCGGGCCGGGCAGGACTGAGCGCCTTGCCGGTGTTCGCCCAGCTCGGCGTCGCCACCGCGGCTGCCGGCCTCGCCCTCTGGGCCAGCGGGCGCGCCCCCGCCTTTTGGGCGCCTGCCATCACCACGGCGATGATGCTGGCCGGCAGCGCGAGCTACACGCTGCATCGCGCCCGCCTGACCGTTTGGGACGCGCTGCCGCCGCGCGAAGCGCGCGTCACCCTGCGCGTCGACCGCGCATTTCCCGCGTCGGACGCGCGCAAGGCCTCCGGGCTCGCCACCATTCTCGAGTCCGACACACACCTCCGCGAACTCGGCGGCCAGCGGGTGTACTTTTCGCTCGCGCTGCCCAAGGGCGGCGCGGCGCCCATCCGCAGCGCTGTCGTATCCACGATTGGGATTCTCGTCCCGCTGTCCGCGAGCACTCCGCCGGGTTCGTTCGATGGTTACCTCGTGAACGCCGGGATGAACTTCCGGCTGACGCGCGGCCGGATCACCGCCGAGGTGAAGTCTGCGTCCGCGTATTACAAATTCTGCGACCGCAGCATCCTGCACTTCAGCGGGTTGCTGAGCCGCGGCGTCGACGCGCGGCAGCCCGAGCTCACCGCGGTGTTTCGCGCCATGCTGCTGGGCCAGAAACACGAATTGAGCGATGAACAGGGAACGCTCTTCATGCGGAGCGGCACCATGCACCTGTTCGCGATCAGCGGGCTCCACATCGCGATGATCGCCACCGCGCTGCATGCCCTGCTTGCGCTGTTGCGGCTGCCGCATCTCGTGTGGTGCGCCGCGCAACTCATCGCCCTGTGGTTGTATGTCGACATTACCGGCGCCGCGCCTTCGGCCGTACGGGCGTTCATCATGGTCGCGCTGCTCGAAACGTCGCTCCTGCTGCAAGCGCCCCGCAACCCGATCGCGGCGCTGGCAGCGTCCGCGTTCGTCGTACTGGTGTTCTGGCCGCTGCAATTGTTCAGCGCCAGCTTCCAGCTCAGCTACATGATTGTGGCGGCGCTCCTGCTCCTCGGCCTGCCGCTCGGCGACGCCTGGCAGGCGCATGGGGAGTTCTTTCGCGATCTGCCGCGGCCGGCCTGGCGCTGGCATCATCATGCGCTCAGCTGGCTTCAGCGGCAGCTGTTCTCCTCGGTGGCGATCGGCGTCGCCACGACGCTGATCAGTACGGCCGGCGGGCTGCTTTTCTTTCAACTGTTCACCCCCGGCGCGCTCTTCGCCAATCTCGTGCTCATCCCGGCCGCACTGTTCGTGATCCTCGGTGGCTTCGCCTCCTTGCTCACCGGGCTGCTCGGCGCGGGTTTCCTCAGCGCGTTGTTCAACCACGCTTCGGTCCTGGTCCTCTGGGGAGTCAACGCGGTGGTGCAGGCCGTGGTGCAGATTCCGGGCACGTGGTACATCGCTCGCTTCTCGTCCGCGTGGATCGGTCCAACCAGCACCCTGCTTCTCATCGCAGCACTCGTGGTCGGTTACCGCGGCGGATGGCGGCGCCAATGCGGCGGATGGTGGCCTCCTTTCGTGGTGGTGGCGGTCACGCTGCTGCTCGGCGTCGACTTCGAATAACATTTTCCGTGCCTTGCCGGTTATACGGCTCCACATTCATCCCATCATGAAAAGCGCCTATGAACTCGCGATGGAACGGCTGGCCAAATCCGATCCGAATGCGAATCGACCCTTGAGCAGCGGGCAGAAGTCACGACTCGCGGAAATCGATCGCGTTTACAAGGGGAAGCTCGCCGAGCGCGAAATCTTCCTGCAACAGCAACTCGACGCCGCCTTCGCCGCCCAGAAATTCGAAGACGCCGAGAAAATCAAGCAGCAGCTCGCGAGCGAACGCGCCCGGCTCGACGAGGAAAAGGAAGCGGAGAAAGAGCGCGTCCGGAACGAGAAGTAGCCACGACTCCGGCGGGTGGGCGTCACGTCGGCCCCTTGGCGAATGTCCTCGCGAGCGCCCGACCAGTCTTTCGGTCAGTCCGCAAAAGCAAAGTCGGCCAGCAGGGCATGATGGTCGCTCGCGGACGTCGGCACGACCCGGTGCGACTCGCACCGCAGCGGCGCGTTGTAGAAAATGTGATCCAGAACAAAGGGCCGGCGACGCCACGTGGGCTCGCTCCCCTGCACCGTGGAAAAACCCTTCTCGGCAAATTGTCTTACGAGGGTCTCGTGCTGACTGATGTTGAAATCGCCGGCGAGAATCGTCGGGCCGTTCGCCGCGCCGAGCCGATCGACCAGAAGATTTCGCTGACCCGGGTTCTTCAGGCTGCTCGAGCCCAGCATGAAAAACGCGAGCAGGTGCACATTGAGCACCTGCACTTCGCGACCGTGAATCGTGGTCATGGCGCCAATCAACAGCCGATCGGTCGGTGTCGTCTTTCGTCCGCGAAACTCGAATTCGACCGGCGGTGACGGCAGATCCATCCGCGAAGTGTCCCGCAGCGGCGTGCGGGAAAAAATCGCGAGCCCGATGCCAAACGGAAGCTCGCGCTCATCTGCTTTCGGATACGCGAACCAGCTGTCGTAGCCGCTTAATTCGCGACCCAGCCGCGTGTAGTTCGGCGGCGGTTGGGCCTGCACACCGGCCGGCGCCGCACGTTCCACTTCCTGGAGAATGATCAGGTCGGCGTCGTGCTGCTTGATTTCGGCAACCGTGCGATCGAGGGAAATCGGCGCGTGATCGGGTTCAACGTCGTCCCACATTTGGGCGAACTGCATGTTGAACTGGAGGACGCGAAACCGGTTCATTCAGCGTGAGCGCTAGCGCTGCACCGGAGAGCCGCCCGCCGCGGGCACCACATTCGAGTCAGCCGCAACCGCCGGTGAATCCGCTCCGTTTTTCCGAAAGACAAAGCGGTTGATCGTCAGTTTGGTGTCCTTGTCCATCGCCGGAAACCGCGCCATGTTGGTCGCGCTCGCCGCCGTCAGGCTGTCCTGATATTTCGCCACCGTCGGCGGCACATGGGTGTCCTTCGCCGTTGAGAAGGCCGCCGGGCGCCGGCTAAATCCGCTCATCTGCTGCTTCTCGGCCGTCGGTCGATGGGATTCCTTCTCCCGCACTTCCTTCGCCGTCTTTTCGGTCACGGAAATGGCCGCGCGGCGATCACCGATGGCCGCCGCCGCTTTCTCCCGAACCTGCTTTTCCACCCGCGCATCCTGCACCGATCGATTCGTCTGCGGGGTGGATTTCGAAGGGTTGATCGACGATTCCGGCGCGAACGGCGTGTTGCGTTGAGTGTAATCAATCGTCGTGGTCGCGTCAGCCGCGCGCCCGGCGTTCAGCCCCAAGCCTACGCTCGCCGCGACGACCCAGCTGGAAAAATGCAGCGCCAAACGCACGACGCAGCAAGGCCACGCCGCGAGACTGCCGCAAACTCAAAGTTGCAGGGCCGAAGACGGGGAAGACAGGGAAGACGGGCGAGACGTGAGAGACGGGGAAGAGGTGGAAGACATTTGCGAGGGGTCCAGCGCCAGGACCCCAAGCTCATTCCGGCTCGGCGGTGCCTTCCACAACCCACTGACGCGCTTCCGGCACCCGGCGAAAAAATTCGCGCAACGCCGCGCCCAAATGCTCCGCGTACCGATAATGCGCGCCCATCCCGGTGCGGAGTTCCGCCTCGTAGATGAACTTGTCCGCATGCGTGCTGTGCTCGAAGGGAGTCTGTGCACCGAGCAGCAGCGAGTAAACGTACGCCGGGGATTTCCGCTCCAATAGCTCGCGGGTGAGACTCATCTGATCGGCCAGCAATGCGCGATGCGACGATCGTTCGATTTCCGGCGGCAGATAAAAACCGGCTTGAATGAGCGGCGTGTAGCGATGGCCCGTGCGGTGCCGGTTGAGATCGCGCAGTTCGGCCAGCGCCATGTTGTTCCAGGCAAAAGTCACCCGCATCCGACGCGTCGCCGTCCCCTGTTGCCCATAACGGTTCGTGCGGTGCTGCAACGCCTCGGCCATCGACTGCGACTCCGGCAGCCACGGCGGCGTCGCGCGATCCACGTGCACCCAGACCTCGTCCGCGAGATTTGCAGACGAGAGGCGCTCCCGCCCCATCGCGATTGATGTGGCGAACTCCTGGCGCGACTGCTCCGCATATGATTTTTCCGCGAAACTATGCCGCATCAACCGCGGCGACTGCTTCAACAACTCGTCACGCAACAAGGCCGCCGCCGACCGCGCTTCCGGCTGCGGCAGCGAGTCCAGCTGCTTCACGGTCAACGCCCACATCCGCGCCGTTTGCACCAGTCCGAGATTCGTGCGCGTCGCGAACGGGATGAAGTATCGCGCTCGATCCAGCGCGTAATTCTTTCGCAGCCTTGTCACCACCGCCGGTTTTGCGTCAGCGGGCGGGCGAACGCGTTCCGGCTCGGACGTTGCCAGCGCATCGAGCCGCGCGTACTCCGCGTGGTAAGCCGCAAACGTCCGCGTCACCAACTCCTGCCAGCGGCCCGCCAGATCGCTTGGAATTCCGAGTTCCTCCGGGCCCGGCACGTTCGCCGCACTCATGGTGATATAACGTGTGCTCGACTCCTGGCCGTCGGCCATCTGCGCAATCTCGAAAATTTTATACGCAAGCCACATCGACACATCGTCGAGCGCCACCGCCAGTCCGCCGGTCAGCCCGCCAATCGAGGCATGGCCGTAGTCGACGAATTTCAGTATCCGATCAATTGATGCGTCGGGATTGGCGAGGTCGACGCGACCGAGGATCGCTTCAATCCCTTCGTTGCTGCGCGAATAGCGCGCGAGCACGGAGGCGAGCAACTCCGGTGTGACCTTCGGCAGATCGCCAGCGGTGGGTGGTGGAACAAGGGCAAGTCCGGTGATTCTCATGCAACAGCCCCTCATGGCCGCAAACCATCGGGCAAAGCGCAAGCTGCCGATCGGTATTCCCGCCGAACAAACGAAGGGCAGCTCGGTCTGTCCCCGTAGGCGCCGCGCCCGTCCAGCCGACGGGGAACAACGCGACGTGCGGAGGAACTCGTTCTACTGCCATGAAGACAAAAACACTCTTGATCATCGCCGGGATGTGCGGCGCCGCAGCGACTTCCACGTTCGCGCAATCCGGCGCAGCCGGTTCTGCTGCGGGCGGAGGCGCCGGTAACATTTCAGCCGGAGGCGGTGCGGCGACTGGCGTGACGAGCAACGGCGCTCCCCTCAGCGGCGATTCTGTCGCTCCTGCTGGTGCGACGGCCAGTTCACCCACCACGAATCCCATCGCTGCGTCACCGAACGCGGCGCCTGCGCGCAATGATCCAGCCCTCACGACGCCGTCGACCTCAATGCAGGACGGCCTGGAGCCTTCGATCCGCGCACAGGCCAACGCGTCTGGCGCCGCGAACGAGCCGACGACATCTTCGTCGGCGAACGCGCGCTCGCCGCTGGGGGCCGAGCCGGCCCTCTCAACCGCCACTCCGGGCAGCGTTGCCCCAGTCACGCGGATGGCGTTGCCGGGGCCCGGCGCAGTCTCACCCGGAACGGCACCGATCGGACCGCAATCCTCGAGCACGACGCGCGACTTGGGTGCCAGTCCGGAAGGCACGCCGTCGATGGGCGCAGCCTCGTCTGCCGACCTCCGCAGCACGCCCGGAGAACGCGTGCCGCAACGTGAAATCGCACCTGAACCCGGCGTCGCGTCCACGACGGTCGTCGCAACTCCGCCCCCGCCTGCCGTGCCGGAGACAATACCGCCCGCTCCCTCCACCAACCAGGCGTGGGTGCCAGGCCACTTCACCTATAACAGCGGGCAGTGGACATGGGTGAATGGACAATGGACGGTGCCGCCGACGAACGGTGCAGTCTGGGTCCCAGGCCGCTTCGATCAGCAAACGCTCCGGTGGACAGAGGGATCCTGGAACACCGCTGCGGGCGGCGCTGCACGCGCATCGTCAACTTCAGATTCGACCCGCCAGCGATGACTGTAAGATTGTAGCACCGAGCGCCAGCGAGTGGATGCAAGCCGCGCGGCTGTCCCCTCGCGAAGGGCCGCCGCGTGACGGTCGCCGCGCGTCAGCACTCGCCGTGACGACTTTTCGCCGTTGATGACTCGCACGGTTGCACTCGCGTCGGGTTTTCCTCAAAACGCCCGAATGCCCGAGAGCAATGATGGCCGCACGCGGCTCCTAATGATCGATGACGATCGCAAGCTGTGTCGGCTCGTCACGACGTATTTGGAGCCGCTGGGCTTTGATGTCGCGGCAGTGCACACGGGGCCCGAAGGGGTCGAGCGCGCCACCTCTTCAGACGCGACCTGGCACGCGGTGGTCCTCGATGTGATGTTGCCCGGGATGGACGGTTTTGAAGTCCTGAAAAAGATCCGCGCCCGCAGCAACGTACCCGTTCTCATGCTCACGGCTCGTGGAGATGAGACGGATCGCATCGTCGGACTGGAAGTGGGCGCGGACGATTATCTGCCGAAAACATTTTCGACCCGTGAGCTGTTGGCGCGACTTCGCGCTGTCCTGCGGCGCAGTTCGCTGGCCGCCGGGTCGCCCGACACGGCGCCGCCCTCGGAATTGGTGGTGGGCCCGTTGCGGATCAATCTCGACGCGCGCAGTGCCGTGTTGGAGGCGACGCCTCTCGTTCTCACACCCGTCGAGTTCGACCTGCTGGCGAGCCTCGCAAAAGCCCGCGGCCGGGTGAAATCGCGCGAGTCGCTCCTCGATGAATGCCGTGATCGCAACTACGACGTGTTCGATCGCTCAATCGACGTGCATGTTTCCTCGCTCCGAAAGAAACTTGGCGATGACCCGAAGGAGCCGCGCTTCATTCGCACGGTTCGGTCGGCCGGCTACATGATGGTGACTCCGGAATGAACGTCCGCCGCAAAGCCAAAACCTGGCGGGCGCGCCGGAATGCATGCGTTTCCCTGATCCGATCGGGACAAAGAAAAACACTCCAGCCGTCGCACCACAGATTTTTTTGCCACGCAGGATAAAACATTGGGGATTTTTTTCCGCGGGTGGCGTCTCCCATCATTATCCCTCTGCATGAAGGTCACCTACCCGCTTTCGCTGAAAATCTCGCTCTGGCTGCTGCTCAACTTGGTATTGCTGGCTGGGCTCGGTGTGGGGTTTCTGGTCGTGCAGGGCGGCATGGGATGGAGCGCGTTGATCGTGGGCATTGCCGGTGATCGGGCGCAGGCGCTGGCCAACATCATTGCGGGGGAGGCGGCCGCCACCTCGGGCGAAAGTCGCAACGCGGTGCTCGCTCGATTCGGCACGGCATACAAAGCGACTTTTTCGGTTTTCCGGGGCGACGGCACGCAAGTGGGAGGGGAAAAGGTCGAACTACCCGCGACTGTCACGAGCCGCCTGGAATTCTGGCCCCGTGGCCCTCGCGGAGAGTTCGGCAGCCCACCGGAAGATTTTCGCCGGTATTTCGGTGAAGGCGGACGGTCCCGCCGTGATTCGTCCGAGTTTGGCGGAACGAAGCGTGAGTTTTCAGGAGACCGCGTGCGCGAAGAGGGTTCGGAATCGCGCCGAGGCCTGCCCGACAAATCGTTTCGGGAAGGCGCGGAAACGGCGCGGCTGCCGCCCCTTGATCCGGCGCGCGAGCGCGAACGCAGTCGCTTCGTGGTGCGCGCCGAATCTCCCGCTCGTTACTGGGTGGGCTTTCGCGTTCCATTTGGTCTGCCCGACCGCCGCGGGGGCCCAGGCGGGTTCGGCGGACCGGCGATGTTGGTCGCGCAAATCGGATCGTTCTGGAGCCTGCTGCACTTTCTAAATCTTCAAAACTGGCTGTTCGCGGGCACCGCGGTGCTCGCGCTTTCGATGGTGTTTTGGCTTCCGCTGATGCGGGGTATCACCCGTTCCGTGAGCGAACTCACCGTGGCCACCGAGCGAATCGCGGAAGGTCGCTTCGACACGCGTGTGCCCACCGGACGGCGCGACGAAATCGGCCGTCTCGGCGAATCCGTTAACCGCATGGCGGCGCAGCTCGATACGCACATGAGCGGTCAGAAAAAATTTCTCGGGGACGTCGCGCACGAGTTGTGTTCACCGCTGGCCAGAATGCAGATGGCGACGGGAATCCTCGCCGACAAAGCCCCGCCGGCTCTGGCCGAGGTCGTCTCGGATGTGCGCGAGGAGGTGCAGCAAATGAGCACATTGGTGAATGAACTCCTGGCGTTCACGAAGGCCGGGCTTCACCGCGATGTGACGCTCGCCGCGACATCCGTCGCCGCACTGGCCCAGGACGTGTTGGGACGCGAAAACGCCCGCGAACGCGTCACGCTGGTCATCCCCGCGGAACTGCAGGTGCTGGCTGACGCCGACCTGCTGAAGCGCGCTTTGGCGAACCTCGTTCGAAATGCGGTGCGGTATGGCGGGGCCGGGGTGATCACGCTCAGTGCCTGGCGCGAAAAAGGGCAAATCGCCATGGCGGTGGACGATGAAGGCCCGGGTGTTCCTGCGGCGGCCCTTGACCGCTTGGGCGATCCGTTCTTCCGCCCCGAATCAGCCCGCACGCGAGAGACGGGCGGCGTGGGTCTGGGACTATCGATCGTGCGCAGCAGCGTGGCGGCGTGTGGCGGTGAAGTCCATTTCTCGAATCGGACGCCGAGAGGCTTCCGCGCCGAGATCCGGCTGCCGGCCGCGTGACCGCCTTTACACAAGCGTAACAATTTTGCCGCCGGGCGACATGAAGGGCTAACACGGATGCGGCTTACTTTGGGTGCGAACTGATTCCCGCACCATGATCCTGCCGAATACCGAATCCCTGTTTACCGCGCCCACACCCGTAGGCTCAGCGACTCAGACCAATCGGTCGCTGCGGCCCACTGAGGACCCGGCCAAACTCGCGGAGCGCGAGGAACTCCTCGCCATCGTCACGCGGGCGCAAGCGGGCGACATGGCCGCCCAATCGAAACTCGTCACTCGCTACCGCCGCCGGCTTGCCGGCCACATCCGGTTGATCATCCGACAACCCGAAGCCGTCGAAGACGTGGTGCAGATGGTCTTCATCAAGATGCTGCGCCGACTCAGCCGACTGCGCGAACCCGGCGCTTTTGAATCCTGGCTCTTCCGCCTCTCGCGAAACTCCGCGCTGGATTTCGTCCGCCGCCGGCGCCGCCGGCCCAACGCAGTCGGGGGCGAGGACGAGCTGATTCAAATTGCGGATACGCGAAACACCGGCGCGGTGGGCGAAATCATGGAAGCGTTGGAAGCGGCCCTCTGCCAACTCTCAGACAAGGACCGCAATCTCGTTCGGCTCTTCGTGCAGGGGCACAGCTATCGGGCGATCGCGACGCGGGAGGGGCTCACGCCCGAGGCCGTGAAAGCGCGGCTCCACCGCACGCGGCCATTTCTGCGGGCGTCGGTCGGCGAATCCACCGCCACGCGGCAGCGCGGCACCAGCGGTTGGGCCCCGTCGCGCGGCCAGCTGGCAGCCTGACTTCGCCGCCGCCCACGCGCCGCGGAAGCCAGCGCCTCCGGACGGGGTCATGTCGCGAATGACCCGTCCGCGGCCAGTCCCTTTACGATGCCGTCCGTGCGTGGCCACCGGTTGGAATAATGATCAGGGAATTCAGGACCCAAACGTCACTGCTGTTGCCAAGTGGAGCATCGCCGCTTGCGTGACGCGCATGCAACTCGACTCCTTGAATCTCACCCTTACCGCCGTGTTCGAACCGGCCCCTGAGGGCGGCTACACCTGCCGTTTCGAGGAGTTGCCGGACGTATTCTCCCAAGGGGAAACGCTGGAAGAGGCACGCGCCAATCTCGCCGACGCGTTAGACCTTGTGCTTGCACACCATCGCGACGAGGCGCGTGGGCGTGCGGTCAATGGAGCTCTCCGCGAACCGCTGCATCTAGTGGCGTCGTGAAGCTGCTCGACCTCGAGCGGCATTTGCGGGGACACGGCTGCCCTTTTGTCCGCGAAGGCGGCGCACACACCCTCTGGAAAAATCCAGCGACCCGCAAAGTGGCTCCCGTGCCCCGGCACCGTGAAATCAAAGAGGGCACCGTTCGCGCCGAGTGTCGTCAGCTTGTAATTCCGCAGCCGTAGCGCCGCGACCAAGGCAAACGAGGTCGTGCTGTATTCGGTGAAAAGGGTGGACGACGTGCCACTGGAGTTGGGGTTTCACGGGACACACGGTCGCGGTGATAACCGTTCCCGCCTCCGACTTGCGCCCGGTCAGCCAACGCGATGTTTCGCACGTCCGGCCGTTCCGCGCGGCTTGATGGGAGATACGATCAAGTAGTTCCCGTCTGGCCCTGCCGACACACCCGGGTTAACGGGCATGCCTCGCCTGAGGCACGGGCGATTCGATGATCCGATCGGGACATCGGAACGCATGGCACGCGCCGGGTACGCAGAGGAAACGAAAGCTTTACGGCGTCGTAACAATTTTCCGGCTACGCGAAATCAAAGGCGAACAATCGGGGCGTCTAATCATCACGTTCAACCGTTCGTTCCGATTTCACCGCCTCGTTCGGCGGCGAGGGACGGCGGACCAAAAGAAAATCACATCATGAAAGACCTCCATCGACTCGTTCTGACTGCCACCACCCTCGGCTTGGCCGCGGCGCTGCTGGCCCAATCCTCAACGGATGGGAGCCGCCCGCCTGGCGGACGCGGCCCCGGAGGCCACGGCCACGGACCTGGTTTCCCCGTTATCCGCGTGTTGGATACAGACGTAGATCACATTATTTCCGCCGGCGAAATTGCGAACGCCCCGGCCGTCCTCCGCGCGCTGGACCTCAACGCCGATGGTGTCGTGTCGGTGGACGAATTGCGCCCGGCCCGCCCGGCCCGCCCGGCCCGCCCGGCCGACGCCCCGCCCCCACCCGCGGATGCCCCCGCGCGGCCCGAACGCGGCAGCGGCACCCGGATGCACCCGGTGAATCCCATCATGCTCGCGCTCGATG